>JBEAPG010000110.1:0-6234 GCA_041164545.1 Bacteroidota bacterium | reverse complement strand
TCAAAGAAACGACCATTATCCGGCAATCGTTTTATACTAATTGGAGATTCAGGAGCCTTAATCGACCCATTTACCGGCGAAGGTATAGGCAATGCAATGTATAGTGGAAAGTGGGCAGCAGAGCAAGTCAACCAATGCTTACTTGAAAATGATTTCTCAGCAAATAAACTCGAAGCTTACGATAAACTGGTTTATAAGAAGCTGGGTAAAGAGTTTCAAGTGAGTTATCTTATGCAAAAACTCATCTTATTTCCGTGGGCATTTAATTGGATGATTTCCAAAATTAAGAGAAATGAGGAATTGCGTCAAACCATTACCTTTATGTTTGACAATGTAGATTTGCGTAAGAAGTTCAGAAATCCTCTCTTTTATTTGAGAGTACTATTCAAATAAACTAGAGCTGGTTTATTTTTAATAGTGGCCCACCGCAGTACACACCGTGACAGCTTTTACACGCCTCTATGCTTTGTGTATAGTAGAATTGTTGGGAGTCCCCACGCTCAATTCCCTTTAGTGCTTCTAAGTATGGATTTGATAAGTCTTGAAAAGCGGACTCTAAATGTTCGTCTCGAGTGCCGTGTACTTTCTTCAAATCCCAAATTTGAGCTGGAATAGAATCTATTTTTTCGCCGGCGGCTAGTTTTGTTTTAGCATTTTCGCTAAAAGCAACCATATCGCGCATTAGTTGAGCCAATTCTGACGCCTCGTACATTTCGGCTTTCTCACTTTTGTTGTTTTGAGAACAAGCTACTATGAGCAAGGATAAAACGGCAAATACAATATATTTCATTTTGAAGATAATTTTAAAAACAGAAGAAGAGATCAATTCGCAATAAACAATGACTATTTATAAATAACCATGCAAGGCTTTACTCAATTATAACACCGTCTGCCATAAAGCTTAATTTTACTTTTGGTTCAGAAATCGCAGCTATTTCTTCAGCTGTTTTTTCGGCGTCTTTTGCAATTTCAACTTGCTCTGCCACACTTAACGTGTCAACATAGGCCCAACCTCTTAAAGTAGCCTTATGTTCTGCACTATTTTTTGGAACAAAAAAGCCATAGTCTTTGAATTGTACTAACATATCTTGACCATTAGCATCCATACTCATCCAGCATCCTTTAGCTTGGCAAGCTGCTTTTATTTCACCATTAACAGTGGCATATATTGAGTCATTTCCAGATAGTGAGTCTAACATTGCAGCCATAGTAATAGCATTTTCCGAAGTAAAAGTGGTATCTCCGTATCTTCCCGCCACTGTTCCTTCTTCAGTTGTTTCGGCATTGTTTTGTGAACAACCAATAATGGTAAAAATGCTAATTGCTAAAATGGTTAAGTTTTTCATTGTTAATTTTCTTTATAGTGCTGCAAAAGTATTTTTTCTTTACAGAATTTATATTCAATTTCCTGATTAGATGCTACCACTACAAGCTTTTTCAACCAAAAGCGTTCAATCATTTCGTTATACCAGTTTGAATTGGCTTCATCAAAATTGGTGCAAGGTTCGTCAAGTAAGAGGGCAGGAGCATCTGTAAAAAGAGCAAGGCTTAATTTTACTTTGTTCTTTAGTCCCGAAGAAAGATTACTATACTTTTTTGCAAGAAAGGGATTTAGATTAGCTAATTCCCATTGTTCTTTTAAGGGTATTAGAGGTTTTTTAAACTGAAAGTGTAGCTCAAATGTCTCTTGTACTGTAAAATCGTCAAGCAAGTGCATTTCTGGGCTACTGAAGCTAAATAACTCCTCGGGAACGCTATTGTTTTCAAAGACAACTTTACCCTTGGTAGGTGCAAGAACTCCACCAATTATTTTAAGTAAAGTGCTTTTGCCAGACGAATTTGGTCCTAGAATAACATATTGATTTCCAGATTCAAATTCAAAAGAAAACTCTCGGAACAATACCTCTTTTATATAGCGTTTTGCAATATTTTTACAAGTAATAAGAGGCATTCGGTGGTTTTATCGCGAAATATATCCTTTCATAATACCACGATCTGATTCGCGTATGAAGCTAATTATTTCATCTCTCTCTTGAGTAGCTGGCATTTCTGCTTCAATTTTAGTAATGGCTTTAGCGTTATTTAAGCCTCTTACATATAGTGTTCTGTAAATCTCTTGAATTTCGGCAATTTTCTCTGGTGCAAATCCACGACGACGCAAACCAATGCTATTTACACCCTCGTAGCTTAATGGCTCACGAGCTGCTTTGGTATACGGGGGAACATCTTTTCTTACAAGACTTCCTCCGCTAATCATAACGTGACAGCCAATTTTTACGAATTGATGAACAGCGACCAATCCACTTAAAATCGCAAAATTATCTATCTCTACTTCACCTGCTATTTGCGAAGCATTACCAATAATCACATTATTCCCTATAATACAGTCGTGCGCAATGTGGGAGTATGCCATAAGCAAGCAGTTTTTGCCAATTACCGTCCTATTTTTAGCTTTTGTACCTCTATTTATTGTTACGCACTCGCGAACGGTGGTATTGTCGCCAATTTCTGCTGTGGTATCTTCTCCGTCAAATTTTAAATCTTGTGGAATAGCAGAGATTACCGCTCCAGGAAAAATTCGACAGTTTTTACCAATGCGCGCACCTTCCATAATAGTAACGTTGGAGCCAATCCAAGTTCCTTCGCCTATCTCAACATTTTTATAAATGGTAACGAATGGTTCAATTACCACGTTATTGGCAATTTTTGCTTCGGGGTTTACGTATGCGAGTGGTTGAATCATCTTATTTATTTTCTACTATTTGAGCCATCATATTTGATTCACACACCAGCTTATTGCCCACGTATGCCTCTCCTTTCATAATGCATAAACCTCGTCTTACCGGCGCGGTTAGTGTCATTCTAATGATTATAGTATCGCCGGGTACTACCTTGTCTTTGAATTTGGCATTTTCAATTTTTACGAAGTATGTACTCCATTTTTCAGGGAATTCTTTGTCCGCAAGTACTAAAATTCCTCCTGCTTGAGCCATTGCCTCCAATTGTAAAACTCCAGGCATAATAGGTTCTTCTGGGAAATGTCCTTGAAAGAAATACTGATCTCCTGTTATATTTTTTATTGCAACTACTTCGTTGTCAGTAAGCTTTATTATTTTATCTACTAAAAGAAATGGGTGCTTATGAGGAAGAATTTTTGCTATTTCTTTATGCCCATAAATAGGTTGTATGTTTGGATCGTAGGTAGGTGAATTGTCGATTGTTTTCTTTTCTTTTTTCGATTTTTCGTAGGTTCTTTTTATTTTTTTAGCAAACTCTACATTGGCCTTATGACCCGGTCTTGCTGCTAAAATTTGAGCTTTCAATGGCACCCCGGCCAATGCTAAATCGCCCACCATATCAAGCAGCTTATGACGTGCAGGTTCATTTTGAAAACGCAGTTCTACATTGTTTAAAATTCCTTCTTTCTTTACCTCAACTTTTTTCTTGTTGAAAAGCTTGGCAAGGCTTTCCATTTCATCGTCTTTTATCTTTCGATCTACAATTACTATGGCATTATTCAGATCACCTCCTTTAATCAGGTTGTTTTCTAAAAGCATTTCTAACTCGTGCAAAAAGCAAAATGTTCTGCAGCTCGATATTTCATCTTTAAACTCCGCTAAGTTGGTAATAGAAGCGTGCTGGCTTCCAAGTACAGGAGAATTATAATCTACCATTACAGTTAGGCGGTAGTCATTAAGCGGCAAAGCCATCATTTCAATCCCAGAGCCGTCGCCATAGTTAATGCGATGTGGAATTTCGAAATATTCTCGTTCTTTTTTTTGCTCTGCTATTCCTGTTAAAAGAAGTAAATCAATAAATGGCCTAGAACTACCATCCATTATTGGAGTTTCAGGACCATCTAAGGTAATCAATACATTATCAATTTCTAGACCTGCAAGAGCAGCTAACACGTGTTCTACTGTATTTACGCGTGCTCCGTTATCTTCAATTGTTGTTCCTCTTGATGTGTCTACAACTAAGTCGCAGTCAGCCTTTACTTTTGGTTGCCCATCCAAATCTACGCGTTGGAAAACGTAGCCGTGATCCTCAGGCGCTGGATGAAATGTTAACGTTACTTTTTTGCCGGTATGTAATCCGACACCCGATATACTTGCGGCTTCTTTAATAGTAGTTTGAAGCTTATCCATTGTTTGCATTTTTTTCTGCTAATAGTTTTTCTAGTTGACGAATTCTTTTGTCCATTTCTGGTAAATTACGATAAAGCACTCTTGATTTTAGGGAGTCTGCAATTGGTAAATGTGGTGCGTCAGCATATTTGCCTCCTGGTTCGGTAATATCGCTATTTACGCCTGCTTTACCGCCGATTTGAACACCATTAGCAACCGACACGTGACCTACAATTCCTGCTTGTCCAGCTATTACCACGTTGTCGCCAACTTTGGCACTGCCGGCTATAGCTACTTGACCTGCAATTACTGTGTTTTTGCCAATTTCTACACCGTGTGCAATTTGAATAAGATTATCCAACCTACATCCTTTACCAATTCGTGTAGCACCCATATTCGCTCTATCTATTCCACAATTTGAACCTATCTCCACATCATCTTCGATAATTACATTTCCAATTTGAGGAATTTTTATGTAGCTACCATCAGGCAAAGGAGCGTGGCCAAAACCGTCACTGCCGATTGCCGTTCCGCTATGAATAATGCAGTTGTTGCCGATAATTGTTTCGTAATAAATCGACACATTGGAGTAAATCATTGTATTATTTCCAATAGTCGTATTCTCATATATTGCTGTATTAGCAAATATTTTACAATTGTTTCCTACTTTCACATTTTGCCCAATGTATGCATTTGGTCCGATGTAGCAATTCTCTCCAATACTTGCTGTTGGTTCTATAACTGCAGTTGGATGAATGCCCTGATTAGGATCTTTATATGAAAAAAACTGAATTAATATTTGGCAAAATGCCACATATGGACTACCGCATCTAATTACTGTTACGCCTTCTGGTATCGGATTGAGTTTTTCATCAATCAGTACAATGCCAGCTTTGGTAGTTTGAAGATAATGAATGTATTTTTTATTAGAAATGAAACACAAATTGTGTTGTTCGGCATCTTCAATTTTGGCAACTTGGCTTACTTCGATTGTTGAGTCTCCATCCACTGTACCATTAACAAGTTCTGCTATTTTGGCTGCGCTAAGTTTCAATTGAAGGGCAAAGTTAAATTTATTTTAAGTAAGTCATAAAATATTTAATTTGAGGACGTTGCTCTGATGAGAGGTTGTATATTTCGGAAGTTTCACTTAATTCTTTCAGACTTCCGTTCTTTAAACCAATTTTGAGCGTATTTCCGTCTTTATTGTAAGCACTATTCGACATACTTCCAGTGATTACAAAATAGGAGGTGTCTTTTTCATCTATACTAAGTCGTTTTGCTGTAGTTTGTTTCTTTTCCTGAATATACTCCTCATCAAACGGCTTGTTTGAAATTTCTACTTTAGGTAATGTTCTATCAATGAGCATAGTACAAAGTTTTCTCAAAATCGTGTCTTCGTGATTTTTCCAAACTTTGATTGCACAAATAATATCATTATCATCCAAATTGCAAAAGGTTTCTATTACCTCTGTATTTTGTAAGTCGGCCTTGGTACAATTATTTTTTAGAAAGTACTGTAAAAAAGGGCTAGCAAATAAGGTTTCACCTTGTTTTACTAAGAAATGGGCTCTTTTTAAAATCATAACCAATATTTGGTCTGCTGCTATAGACGTTTTATGCAAATAAACTTGCCAATACATAAAGCGTCTAGCCATTAAAAACTTTTCTACAGAGTATATTCCTTTTTCATCAACAATCAGCTTGTCGTCTTTCACATTCAGCATTTGAATAATACGCTCAATGCCTACCATTCCTTCAGAAACTCCCGTATAGAAACTATCTCTGCGCAAATAGTCTAGCCTATCCATATCTAATTGACTACTAACTAATTGATGGAGGAATTTGCGTTTGTATTTATCTTCAAAAATTTGAATGGCCAATTGTAGTTTACTATCCATTTTTCTATTTATTTGTTGCATTAATACACTCGAAAGATCTTCGTGATGCACATCATTAAAAATAGAATTCTCGAGGCTGTGCGAAAAAGGACCGTGCCCAATGTCGTGTAATAAAATAGCGAGCAAAACCCCAATTTCTTCGTCCTCACTTATTTGTACGTTTTTACTTTTCAGGCTATCGATAGCCAACTGCATAAGATGCATTG
>JBEAPG010000109.1:0-6250 GCA_041164545.1 Bacteroidota bacterium | reverse complement strand
TGCTTCTACATACATAAATTTATTTCCAAGTGTAGTAGGAGCGAAGTTGTAGCTTCCGCTGGTAGATACGGCGGTTCCACCCGTAGGAGTAGTGAACCATCTCAAATCATCTCCATCTGGTGATACGGCAGTTAAAATGGCATTACCATCGTATAGACAAATCAAACTATCAGTATTTGTAATTGGATCTGACGGCGCGTTATTTGAATTTACATCAGCAATTACTTCAATCCGCTTACTACTCAAACAACCTAAATTATTTGCTTCTGCGTAGTATGATTTAGATAAGGTTAAGTTTGGCGTTACATATACATTTCCAGTGTCTAAAGCAGTTCCTTTTACAGAATCGGTCCACCAAATAATTTCACCTACATTGCTAGTAGCACTCAAGTTTGCTTTGGCATTTAAACAAATGGAATCATTAAATACAGTAGGTAAATCAGGGGTCTTAGCCACGGGAATTACAATGGTTTTTTTCTGTGTTTGGCATTCGAAATTTTTGGCCTGAACTACATAACTCACAGTTGAGTCTAAAACAGGAGTGGTGTATGTACTGCTTTTCAAGAAGGCGGAAGTGTCCGAAGCACTATTAAACCAACTAATGTTTCCAGTGCTAAATGCATTAATAACGGCTGCATTTCCACTACACACAGGAGTGTCTGCTAAATAGGTAATTTCTGTAGGTTGATAGTGCAAATCGAAGTATGCCGTATCTCTACAACCTATAGGCGATCTCCAGCCATACATGGTTGTAACTAATCTTACTTGATAGTTATTATTTGTAAAGTACTTGTATTTAGGTGCTGGATCATACATAGAACCTGCTCCCAAACCGAAATACCAATAATAAGCATATTGACCTAAACCATATGACATATAGCGATTATACATACGATGTCCAAGTATTTTTGAGCTTTTATTGGTAAATGCCACAGAGTCAGTTATTTTAAAGCAGTTATCAACCGAAAAATCAGCAAAAGTCTTGTACTTTACGTGAGGCTCAATTAGCACATCACAATCTAAAGGAGTACCACTAATATTCAGATTAAGGCAATTGTACCACGTACCACTTACCGTTCCACAAGCTAGGTTTTCAGCATCGCCATCTTTTGCAGTATAGCTATTGGTAACGATGGCTACTCGTAAACTGTCAGTTGACTCAATGGTTATAATAAATGGTTCATTCGTTTTATAACTTGTAGGAAACACAACGCTTCGTCTCAGAGCAGTTAATACACCGCCACCAAAAGCAGTGTCGATTTTTATTTTAGCAGTGCGAAGTGCGCTGCCTGTTGGTAATGTGTCACTACCTGCTTTATACAGCTTTACAGTTAACTCCACAGTGTCATTTCCGCTAGAAAGTCCCCAACAATAGAAAGTAGTTCCTGTAATTTCGACACTATCTGGCGCGTCGAAATATTGTCCCAGGGCGTATCCATTAAAAACACCGATACCAGTATAGGCGGAACCTTTGTATCTTGCATATTCCAGGGTGTCTTCGTCGCAACTCTTTGGTGCTTGGGCACTTTTCATCTTTAAATCAGGATGGTATGCCTGATAAATAGGAAGGTCATTAATCAGTGTTTTAGATACACTTTGGAGTTGGGCGGTAGCCACAGAATAGAAAAATAGAAGAAAGCCGGAGATAAACCATTTAATCATAAATCTAACATTTTGCTAATATGCATACTAATATAAAGGAATATGAAGTAGTTAGAAATAAAAAATCCTAACCTGTTGAAGGTTAGGATTTTAAATTGAGGTCAGAACCGGATTCGAACCGGTGTACAGGGTGTTGCAGACCCTTGCCTAGCCGCTCGGCCATCTGACCCTATTTTTTGAAGGTGCAAATGTAATCTTTATAATAATGTTATAAAAATTTTTAAATGGTCATTTTGTATTTTTTATTCTCCTAAATCTTGTTGCATTTAGTTTTTGTTATTTTTGGTCGAGATTTAAAATAGGATAAATGGCATTTGATGATGAATTTGAACGATTTTATAAGAAGCATCATCCTGGCCTGCTCTATTTCGCTATCTATCGTATCCAATCTAAGGAAGATGCACTTGAAATAGTAAATGACGTGTTTCTAGCAGTTTGGAATAAAAAAGATTCACTAGAGCTAAATGATTCACTAAAAAGTTACTTATATGCCTCAGTTAAGAATGGGTGCATAAATTTTTTAAAGAAGAAACGTATCGTTTTTTCAGATTTAGATGATGTAGAGAACAGGAGCGACGAGGACGCCGATAAGAAGATAAAAATCCAAGAACAGACCAAAGACCTAAATAAAATATTGGAAAGCTTGCCGCCAAAATGTAAACAGGTTTTTTTAATGAGTCGTGTGGATGGCCTTAAATATCAGGAGATTGCAGATATATTAGATTTGTCTGTAAAAACCGTTGAAGCTCAAATGAGCAAAGCTTTAAAAATTTTTAAAAATAATTTAAGATCGGAATAAGGGTATGCTAAACTTTTGTTGTATTAGGCAGTAAGAATGTTTTGGGAAGGAAACGTTTTGTTGAAGTTTCTGAAAGGAAAATGTACTATTTCTGAAGAAACGGAGATTGAAAATTGGTTAAAGGAAAGCGACCAAAATAAAAACACTCTTTCTCATTTGAAAATGATGTTGGAAAACCAATTGTAATGTTGAACCAAAGAGAGGATAAAATTATTCAGTACCTATCGGGAAACCTAACCGAGCAGGAGCAACTTGCTTTTCTAAGTGAGTTGGAGAATAACGAGTCCATGAAAGCACTCTTTGAAGAATACAGTGCAATTTGGCAACTAACTAACCAATTAAACTATCCTAGTGAGGACACAATCCAAGCTTGGGACAGTTTCCAACAAATTGTAAAAGCACCTATACGAATTTTAGGCTTTGATTGGCTAAAACTGGCTGCAAGTATTTTATTGCTTGCAGCCTTTTCTGTTGGATTGTGGTATGTGACATCATCTCCTATTTCTTCTTATTCATCAAAAAATGAAGTTCAAAAAAACATTTTAGAAGACAATTCTATAATAGTACTTAATTCTAACTCAACATTGACTTTGGGCAAATCTTTCAACGATAAGAGCCGCGAAGTTTGGCTGGAAGGCGAAGCCCATTTTGAAGTAGCGAAATCTTCAAAACCATTTATAGTACATACTAAAAACGGTGATATAGAAGTATTAGGCACACGCTTTGATGTGTTAACCGATCCTGATAGACAATTTATGATGACAGAATTGTACGAAGGGTCTATCCAATATAATTTTGATGGTAGAGTAGAAATCTTAAAACCAGGCCAGCTCATTTTAAAGCTTGGTAAAAATGTTGAAGTTTTAGAATCAAACAATGTCGAAAGGATGTGGGACAACAGCATTCAATGCAAGAACAGTTCATTAGCTTATATTCTAAGTGAAATTAAGCTTAAATATAACGTAGACTATGAAGTTAAATCTAAATACCTTAAAGAACATTACACGGTTAGTCTACCTACCGATGATTTACAATCTTGCCTCTCTATTTTGAGTACATTATCAGGTAAAAAGTTTGTACTAAAGGATAACGTTATTGTTTTAGAATAGACAATTATTGTAATTTGCAATAATTGAGGATATTAGCCAGTATATTTATTGTTTTATTCTGTGTTTTGGTTTCAGGCCAGAACACAACTGTTGCCCATTTTTCCGAGTTGCGGTGCAACTCAAGTTTACTCTCGTGTTTATCCAAAATAGAAAGTGAAACAACTATTTCTTTTAACTACAAACAAGATGTTTTAGCAGGGAAGTATGTTAACATCAATTTTACTAACGTAAGTCTTGATACAATTTTATCTGAAATTTGTAGTCAAACACATTTGTCTTATTCGTGGGTAGATGATCATTCCATTTCCATTTTCAACGATAAAAAAATAATTGTAGTAAATGGTGTTTTGATGGACCAGTATTCAAGCGAAAGAATTGCCGATGCACTCTTACTTTTTGATGAAAATAATGAAGCTTATACGGATAAAAATGGCTTTTTTAGAATAGAAACGTACAAAAAACAAATAACCATTACGATTATAAAAGATGGCTATAATCCGCTAGTTAGAATTTTAGAATTAAAAAATAACGGTTGGTATATTATAAAAATTCAAAAAATACCGAGCTATTCTGAAGTGCGCGTAACGCCAAGAGATACATTTGGTATGGCACTCAAATACTTTGATGAAATAAGCCCTTCAGAAAATGCGATTCCTATACTAGGCGGTGAAACAGATTTGCTTAATAATATTAAAATGCTCACCGGAGTTCAAAATGTATCCTTCGGAGAAAGTGGTTTAGTAGTTCGAGGAGGAGGGCCGGATCAAAACTTTGTACTATTGGACGGCATACCGGTTTATAACACCTTTCATTTATTGGGGTTATACAGCATTTTTAATTCGTCTAGCATTAATAATATTAAAGTGTACAAGGATGCATTTCCAAGTAAATATACAAGCAGGCTGAGTAGTGTTATTGACGTAAGTTTAGATAATGGGAACAAAAATCACCACGAGGTAAAAGCCGATATCGGAATTATTTCAAGTGGCCTTTCAATTAATGGACCCATATTAAAAAATAAATTAAGTTATAGCCTAAGTGCGAGAAGAACTTATTCTGATTTACTGCTTTATCCAATACAGCGATTTTTAGATAGAAATGAGGTGCAACGAAACACTACAGCGCTGTGGTACTATGATTTTTTTGGCAAGCTACATTACCAGATTAATGAAAAAAACGATATAAAGCTTACAGGCTATAATGGTGGAGATCAATTAAATTTTAACACTACTTTAGCACTAAAAGATAATTTACAGACAGAAGAATCTACTCTAGGTTCGATTGGTTGGAGAAATAGATTGCTTGGATTGCAGTGGCAGAGTGTACTCAATTCCAAAATAAAACTGGTGGCACAATCTGCCTACAGTAACTACAAGGTGAGTTTTGTAGATCAATATAAATTTAAACAGACTACCAATTTTACCAATAACGAGTCTTCTTTTAGCAATGGACTGAGTGAGTTTAGAAATTCACTGGATTTTGATGTTTTCTTTAATAAGAATAACTATTTACAGCTAGGCGCTGGCTGGGTGCGATATGCTTTTGAACCTTTCAATCGCACCTATTCTTCGGTAAATGCAATTAGATCCGTTGATACTTCGTTTTCATCCTCATCTATTCAGTCAAACGAATTATTCTTTTATGCCGAAGATCGTGTCAATTTTGAAGGAGGAAATTTGGTATACGGTTTTCGATTTGCCAGTTTCAAAACCAATTCAATCAACTACAAACGCTTTCAGCCTCGTGTTCAGTTAATACAAAACATAAATAAACGATATCAGTTGCGTTTTGGTCTTTCCGCGGTTGATCAATTTGTACACCTCGTTCCAAATAATAATTTAGGTTTACCATTTGATATTTGGCTTCCTGTTACCGATAACATTAGACCGTTAAGTGTAACTCAACTAAGTACTAAATTCACTGCATCGTTTTTTAAAATTCAATACCAAGCTGCCTTATTTAGTAAGTTTTATAATAACATACTAGAGTATAGAAATGGAGTAAGTTTAATAACGGGGGCAAACTGGGAAGAAAATTTATCACGCGGTAGCGGTAGAGCAAATGGTTTTGAGCTTTCCGCAAAAACCTCACTAAAAAAATGGCAGATTTATTCGGGTTATACCTTTTGTAGGAGTAAACGAACTGTGGAAGAAATAAATGAAGGAGCAGAATATTTTTCCAAATACGATCGCCCTCATTCATTCAATGCACTTGCCGAATATCAGATTGACGCTCAAAGTAAGCTTATTTTATCGTTCAGTTTTGCGAGCGGAAATCCAGTTTCTTTACCAACAGCTCGATACATTGCGCTTATAAATGGGGAAGAGATTGTAGTAGAAGAATTCAGTAAAATAAATAATTTTAGATTGCCTGCTACTCATCATCTTGATGTATCATATATGCGCAGTAAATCTCACAAACACTTTGATTCTAATATAATAGTTGGGGTGTATAATATTTATAATCAATGGAATCCATTTATGGTTTATATCGGCATAAATGCAGATGCCGAGCCAGTGATAAAGCTTCGTTCATATTTGCCGGTAATGCCAATGTTAAAGTATACAATAAGTTTATGAGACATCTGGTTTACATATTATGTGCTTTTGTTCTACTTTCTTGTGAGAAACAAATACCGTATAACAATGTTGACTTTACAAAAAAGTTGGTTGTAAATGCC
>JBEAPG010000108.1:0-6291 GCA_041164545.1 Bacteroidota bacterium | reverse complement strand
TATTACACCTCTTAATATGTTTTGACTGTATACATTTGAAAAACAAATAATTACAAGCACAAACAAAAACGTCCTTCTCATCTTAGTTTTAAGTTCGGTCAAATATAGCATTCTAGATAAATTACACTTGAGGCTCTATTTTATTATTGCAATAACATAACTCCCACTTTTCATTGTTTTATTCGCAGAGTGAAATATGTGTATCTGATTCTTGTTTCTTTGATTTTTACGTCCTGCTCCATTTTTAATGCTACCCCTCGACTCGTAGTGCTCATCAGTGTCGACCAAATGCGAGCAGATTACCTAGATTCGTTTGATTTTGAATTTGAATACGGCCTTAAGACCTTAAAAACGGAAGGTTTAGTATATAAAAACGCCAATCACTTTCATGCAAATACAACGACAGCAGCTGGTCACGCTACCTTGGCCACTGGCACCTTTCCTAGTCACAGCAGCATTGTAGGAAACGACGTATACAATAGAGAGACAAATGAGTGGGAATATTCCATTTTAGACACGTCTATTCAATTTGTTGGTTTAGAGAATTGCAATTTGGAAAAGGTTTCTGCTAAAAACTTAGAAACCTACAGCATAGGAGACCATCTGAAAATTAATGATTCAGAATCAAAATCATATAGTGTAGCCCTCAAGGATCGAGCTGCAATACTTATGGGGGGCAAAAACGCAAATAGAGCGTATTGGTTTGATACAGAAAGTACGCAAATGGTGAGTTCAGACTATTACTCTTCTCCTTTTCCAGAATGGGTAAAAACATTTACAGGTAAAATTGTAATGGCGGAAGAAATGGAATACGGGTGGGAGAAAAGTGCAGATTTACAAGCCATAAGCACTACATCTCCAGATAGTTTTTATAATGAAACTGGTAAAATGAATGCTTGGTTTCCACACACATTATCCAATTTTGCAGCTGATGTTCCCGCAAATAAATTGGAAGGTGATTTTCTGTGGTTAACACCATTTGGAGATCAATTTGCATTAAAATTCAGTGAGCAATTGATCTTAAACGAAGAATTGGGAAAAGATAAGAATTGTGATATGCTTACAGTTGGTTTGTCTTCTGCGGATTACATTGGTCATCACTTTGGGCCTAATAGTTTAGAAATTTTAGATTATTACAACAAGTTGGATGAATATTTAGGCAGCTATATTCAGTTTCTGGATGAAAACATTGGCAAAAAAAAGTATGTTTTGGTATTAAGTGCAGATCACGGCGTTGTGCCATTTCCCGAAATTTCTGCTAGTCAAGGTATTGATGCTAAACGCATTAGTAAAGATAGATTCCAATCAGATATGTCTTTGATTGACCAAGAGCTTCAAGTTCTGTTTAACCTCGATCAAACTACTTTCAAAAATATTTCTAGCACAGGAGTTGAACCTAATTTTGAGTATTTGACAACAAAAAATATAGATAGTTTAATATACATTGAGCTATTATCCGATTTACTGAAAAATCTTGATTATATCGCAGAAGTATATAGCGATTTTGATATTTACGATTCCAGTTGCCAAAAAATGTACATTGAAGAAATGCGAAACTCCTATTATTCAGGGAAAAACATGTTCGTTCAGTTTATTAGTAAACCTTACTATCTAATTAACTATAAACAATTTGGTACTTCGCACGGCACTCCCTATGACTATGACACACGCGTTCCACTGCTATTTTATGGAAAAGGAATAAAGCCTAAAACAGTTATTGAGAGTGTGAGAACAGTAGACTTAGCACCAACAGTTCTGGATATTTTAAATATTGAACCTTCTCTACAATTAGACGGGAAATCTCTAATAAAATAGTCTATTTCAAATGCTCATATAATTCCATTTGTGCATTAACTTTTTGTATACCCACCGTATACATTTCGTTAAGCAACCTACCCACTATTTTTCTAGATTTTTGATTATCAGACCACTGTAATTCCAAATAATCTATTAATTCTTGTTTTAGCTTGGAATCATAAATAGGAGTCATTGCTTCTACTCGTACATCTAAATTTCGAGTCATTAAGTCAGCAGAACCAATATAAATTTGGGCTTGTTCTTTGTTTCCAAACCACAAAACCCTTGAATGCTCTAAATATCTTCCCACAATACTTCTTATCGTGATATTTCTACTCGCAACTAATGAGCAAACACCTCTAATTAGTAAACGGAATCTAACTCCTTTTTCTGCTGCATATACAATGCGTTGAATGATGTCTTCATCCACTAAATTGTTTAACTTAATAAAAATCTCCCCTTTTTCCCCATTCAAACATGCCTTAATTTGCTCTTCAATAAGACTATAAATGCGCTGTCTAAGATTTATTGGCGCAATGAGTAAATGATTAAAATGATAAGGCATGTATGGCTTATCGAAAATTTGAAAAACTTGCTCTACCTCGCCAGCAATATTCTGATCTGCTGTTAGTAAGGCTGTATCGCCATATATTTTGGATGTTCCTTCGTGGAAATTTCCTGTACTTATAAGCGCATAGTTCCGTAATTGTCCTTTTGATCTTCTTTGTATTAGTAATAGTTTACTATGTACTTTAAGCCCTTTTACGCCAAATTCGATATCAATATTCTCTTCTTGTAGCTGTTTGCTCCATTCTAAGTTTGCCTCTTCATCAAACCGGGCTTGCAACTCAATTACTACTTGTACGATTTTCCCATTTCTGGCGGCATTTTTAAGCGCTTTAATAATCTTTGACTTTTTAGCTACCCTATACAAGCTCATTCGTATAATTTCGACTTTAGGATCTATAGCCGCCTCACGTATAAGATCAATTACATAATCAAATGAATGATATGGAAATTGAAACAAAAAGTCATGTTTTTCTACTTGTTTTAAAAGTGGTTTCCCTTCAACAATCCCTTTATGAGTAAGTTCTGTCAATTTAGGAAAACACAAGTCATCTTTTCCCAAGCTTGGAAATCCCATAAAGTCTCGAAAATTGTGATATCTACCTCCAGGAATGAGATTATCACTCAAACTTAGTTTTACGTTATGCAAAAGGTACTCTAATTCTTCATCAGGCATATCCTTGTCGTAAACAAAACGGACAGGTTTACCAAACTTTCTATTGCTTAAACTTTTGTTTATTTTTTCATAATAACTCTCACTAAAGTCATCGTCTAAATCTAATTCAGCATCTCGAGTTAATTTGATAATATAAGATTTTATATTCTTCGGATTGAAAATAGACAAGATAAAAGGCATATTATATCTTATGATGTCATCCAAGTATATTATTTCAATCTCTTCATTTTTAGATGGTAAAATTATAAATCTTGAAATCTCATCAGTTGGCAATTCTATAAGCGCGTGCAGCGTTTTATTTGATTGCTTTTGAAGTGATATAAACAGATATACAGATTTATCTTTGAGATATGGAAATCTTTTTATATTGCTTATAATCAACGGA
Source organism: Bacteroidota bacterium (assembly GCA_041164545.1). Lineage (GTDB taxonomy): Bacteria > Bacteroidota > Bacteroidia > NS11-12g > UBA9320 > UBA9320. Next base: position 2,866 of record JBEAPG010000108.1, on the reverse strand, counting down.
GTAATGAGAGACTCTACATTATCCAAAAAGTACTTTCGCACGTAGATTTGCTGGTTCTTAGAGAGTTGTTTCTCATTTTTGATATGAATGTTATGCTCTTCCAATTCTTCCAAAATCTGTTCATAGGTAGCATAAAATTTACCTTGCAACTCTAGCACCTTTTTTTGAATTTGATTTAAGATGTTTGAAGTCTCTTTGGCCAGCTGCGGATTTGCACTGCCAATTGCCTTTTTAAGCCGGATTAATGTAGCAACTCGAACACGGAAAAACTCATCCAAGTTATTGGAATAAATACCCAAAAAACGCATTCTCTCGATAAGTGGAACGTGCTTATTCTGAGCCTCTTGTAGCACTCTTTCATTAAAAGAAAGCCAACTAATATCTCTGTTGATTATACGTACAGCCAATGTATAAATTGGTTTTAGTAATTCATTAAGTACACAAAAGTGAGCTTAATAGAACTTGCTCTCGTTGTTCTTGTTCCTGCAAGTAACGGTTGACCAAATTTGTCCGTTTGATAGTATTCTATAGGGCCAAATCCATACTTTACGTTAACTTCCATTGGTGTATTTCCTCTCCAAAAATGAACTCCTGCAGATGCCACAGGCATAACCCAAGGTTTTAAAGCATTCTGCTCCTCTTCTGTAGCACCAGGACTAAATAAACCAATCTTATTAAACTCCATTCCAAAACCAGCACTTAAACCAAAATCTTCATTGCTAGCATACGTTGAGCCACTTCCAAAGTAAATTTTAGTCATGAGAGGAAACTGTATACTCCCAAAGCCAAAGGATCCTTGCACATTTTCGTTCGCGGGGAAGGCCTGTCCAAATCCAATTGTAAGCGGCAATGCAACAGCAACCGAGAGATTTTCATTAATATCCTTAAGGTTATATCTTGGTTCTAAACCCATAGAAAAGAACGAGTTATACGTTGTTTGACTAGGCACATTCCCATAGTTCGGTATTGTTTTCGTAGGATCATTAGGATCTACAATATCTCCTATATACCTTTTGGATGAGGTGAGTGGAGTAGTAACAAAGTCTATATAGTAAGAAGAGACTAAACCTAAGTAAAATTTATCTTTAAATTCTTGTTTTGAATTTGCACTTTCCAAGTCTGCAGATTGAGCAAAACTTAAAAAGGAGGAAAATAATATAGTGAATACAAGTAATGCTTTCATTGTAATGTATTAATCTTCAAAAATAGTGCTAAAGTATAAGCGACAAGGTTAAATTTCAGAAATATGACTATTAAAAATTGAATTTGCTGCACCCAAAAAAAGGCTAATGAAGTAAATGCTGACTTGCCGTTCAAAGAGTGATTCAAATAACATAGAAACAAGTATCATACAAGCAAAGCCTATGAAAAGATAGTTTTTTTCTTGTATTGGCTTAAGAATGACTAAAAAATAAAACAACAACACGGCTATACCTAGGACGCCATATTTTACTCCAAATTCCAAGAACTGATTATGCGGCCCAACCCTATTTATAGGCAATAAAAGCGTCTGTTGTGATTCGTACATCGTTTGCATTGCTAAATCTTGAGCATCTGCACCCACCCCTAATGCTGGATTTTGTTTTATAATAGCCAGACACATTTTGCCTGCTTCTAAACGCATTGCCATAGATTTAAAATTAATGTCCTTCCCACCTTGCTGAATGCTTTCAAAATCTTCAATGGAATTGTAAATTTTATTCTTAAATGAAGTACTTAGATATCCTGCTGCAAATAGACTTAACACGACAGTTAAAAAGCCAATAAATAATATTTTATACGCACCAGTTCTAAAAGCATAAATAAGTAAAGCAATAGAAACACCTGAATAGAAGGCAATTAAACCAGTTCGAGAACTTAGAATGTGAAATGCTAATAAATTAAGCAAACCAATGCCAATAAGCGATTTTCTTATCCACGTTTCGGGTGTATAAAAAAATATTACCCCAGCAATTAAAAATAAGGCAGATGCATTTATAATTCCGAAATGAATGTGATGCATACCCATTACGGGTATGCTTTTACTTTGTAGCAAAAGTTCATCGAAGTAGTTCTTATTCAACAAGTAGTTGCCAACAGAAATAACATTTATAAATAAAACTACCAATGAACTAACAAATACAAAAAAGATGATTTCTCTTTTTCTGCTCTGCCTAAAGAAATAATAAGACCCGAGAGATAAAAAAAATAAACCTACAATAAGGCCTAGTTTAGCGTGTGCGGCGCTACTTGTGGGAGTTCTTAGAAGGTCTAGAAAAGTAATTATTAGAAAAAGACCTAAAGCAATGACCAATAGCTTATTCTGCTTCCAAACATCATTAAACCAAAAAATGGTTAACAGTCCGATGAGTCCTGTTATAAGGCTAGTTACAAAAGATGAGTACCACAAAGCCGTAAAACCGACAATGGATAGTACAATAAAAATAAAAGAACTATTTCGAGAAAACTTAACGCTATCGAGCATAGCTCAATAATACATTGCCTTTTGACGTGAAATCGATTTGTTCGGCTGAAGATGGCGATAAACGAATAATTTCCGAACTCATTTCCGCTTTATTGAAATTACCAATAATCTTCACAAAAACAGTCTTCTTATTATCCGGATTTGTCACCATAAGCACGGTTCCAATCGGCGCATTAAAATGTAGTGCAAAATTTTTATCGTTTGGAACCTTTTCGCCTCCTACAGTTCCCGTCCCAGTCTCTTCTATCTTCTCAATATTGTACTCAATAAGTTTCTCTACTTTTATAGAATATCCTGAAGGTGAAGAGGTTCCGCTTGTTTCTACTTGAGTATCAAAGCCCTTTTCCTTGTATTTGGACGCATCAATTTTTGCTTTTGTATTTGCATAGTCATCATCCACTT
>JBEAPG010000107.1:0-6308 GCA_041164545.1 Bacteroidota bacterium | reverse complement strand
TTAAGATTAATTTTGAATTGAGGATTAACAAACAGCTCCAATTTATTTGACACAAATTGTGCTGCAGTAATTCCCAAGCCAGCTCCTAAACCGAAATCTCTAAACAACTCATTGTTTTCTGTTATCCAGTAATAATAGTCCGTATTAAAGTCATATACCAACGCATTTACTTCTAAAAGTTTTTGGAAATTTAAAGCTGCATCAACAGATATTTTAGATTTATCAAAATGCATAAAATCAAAACTTAAGCCGACAGGAATTTCAACAAAAGCATATCGATTACTGTATGGAATATTGTGTTCTGGCTCCATCGGATTATACACTTCATAAAGTGGCTTATGGCCATAAAACGATGCGTTTGGATAATTTAGATTTGACTCATCTGCAGGACTTACCTGAAGTTGTTCTCCGTAAGTGGCATAATAAATTCCTGTATTTAGGCGCATTTTGGTTCCAATACTACGCCCCACATCTATGCCTATATTGTAAGATGTAATTGCCTTATCGCTTGCATTTCTCTCTTTTTCGGTAAGACCAAATGTATATCTATAGTTACCATCAATGGCTACTCCACTCACTCTAGACGCATCATAACCAAATGTGCGGTAGTTGAGTGTTGGTGAAAAAGAAAATCCAACAAACCACTTTCCCGTGTATGGCGTAATATCTGGACTAATTAGATAATCTGAGGTTAGCCGATTGTAGTATTTAGTAAGAATCGGATTGACTAAATATGTTGGAAGGTCAATATTAGAAATATTAGGTAAGGTACCAAGCGAACTTATTTGAGGAGACACATTTTCCTCGTAATTATTTGGAACCACAAGTTTTGCATCTTTTGATGTAATAAATGGCAACTCAATATTTTTTGGGGGGAATGCAACCAACCTGTTTTCAGTAGGTTCTATAGGTATTGTCGGAAACACATTCCTTATTACTGCTGATTCTTTTGCTTGTTTTGGCTCATTTCCTGTGGTAACTTGTTCCCACAATCGACCAATATCAAAATCAAAGTCTTTAAACGATTTTCCAGTAATGAGGCTGTAAGTTTGAAAGCCAACCATAGCAAGCCCTCCTACCACAAGCGGGGTTACCACAACGGAAGCAAGAGATACTTTTCCGGCAATGATTTTCTTTAAACTGAATAATTGGTAGCCCACTGTTTAATACAAAACTACATGTATTTCGAACTTAGTATTTCAACTCTTGGGTCTTTTACCTAAATATGAGATTAGTAGCTGCTATTTAGCGACTTATTCTGCAAAGGGATAAATTGAGCTTGTAATTCACCAGCTTTCCAGGAGAAAAGCAAAATTGTTAAATTTTGGAATTACGGTTGTAACCTCACGAGCTCCCACAAATTATCCGATTTTTTGTACAATAATCGGTCATGTAGTCTGCTTGGTCTTCCCTGCCAAAATTCAATCTCAAAAGGTATTACCGCGTAACCACCCCAATGTGGTGGTCTTTCAACATCTTTATTAGCAAATTCTATTGCAAACTTTTTAGCTTGGTTTTCTAATGCTTCTCGTGATTCTATTACACTACTTTGATTGCTAGCCCAAGCTCCAATGCGACTTTCAACTGGACGACTATAAAAGTATTCATCCGACTCTGATGCACTTACTTTTTGGGCTGTACCACGAATTATTACTTGTCGCTCGAGTTGCAACCACAAAAATAAAAGAGTGCAATTTGGATTAGCAGCTAGTTGTTGTCCTTTATCACTGTTATAGTTGGTAAAAAACACAAATTCTTCGTCTCTCACGCCTTTCAATAAAACTGTTCTGCTATCCACTTTGTTATTAACGGCACTAGATAAAATCATCGCATTAGGCTCAGGCACTCCGCCTAGTTGAGCATCGTTAAACCATCTTTCAAACAAGGCTAAAGGATCTACACCTGCTTCCGCTTCTACTAATTCGTGCTTCGTATAGTTTACCCTTAAGTCTTTCATTACCTTCTAAATGGTGTTCGTCCTGCCATGGCTCCTATTCCTTTACTATTATTCATAGCTTTCATCATCTTTCGCATTTCATCAAATTGTTTTACCAACTTGTTAACCTCCGTAGTACTTGTACCACTTCCCTTGGCTATTCTATTTTTTCTGCTGCCATCTAATACTTGCGGGTTTTGACGTTCGTAGGTTGTCATACTGTGAATAATAGCTTCAATTCCCTTAAAACTGTCATCATCAATGTCAATATCTTTGATAGCCTTACCGACACCCGGAATCATTGCCATCAAATCTTTGATGTTACCCATTTTCTTAATTTGATTTAGTTGCTTCAAGAAATCATCAAAATCAAATTGATTTTTTCGCATTTTCTTTTGCAAACGAGCAGCTTCCTCTTGGTCAAAATTTTCTTGCGCACGCTCCACAAATGAAACAATGTCACCCATACCCAAGATTCTACTTGCCATCCTATCTGGGTAAAAGACATCCAGTGCTTCCATTTTTTCACCCGTACTTACAAACTTGATTGGTTTGTTTACTACTGTTTTAATGGAAATAGCAGCTCCACCTCTTGTGTCACCATCCAATTTGGTAAGCACCACACCATCAAAATCGAGTTTATCATTAAAGGCTTTTGCAGTGTTTACAGCATCTTGTCCCGTCATTGAATCTACAACAAAAAGAATTTCTTGAGGCTTCAATTCATTTTTAAGATTGCCAATTTCAGTCATCATCGCTTCATCAATACTCAAACGACCAGCCGTATCCACAATAACTACATTATTCTGATTTGCTTTTGCGTGCTTTATAGCATTTTTCGCTATCTCTATTGGATTTTTTACCTCTTCCTGCGCGTATACAGATACTCCAACTTGTTCACCTAAAACTTTGATCTGGTTAATTGCTGCAGGGCGATACACGTCACATGCTACCAATAGCGGATTTCTACCTTTAGATTTTAAATGATTTGCAAGTTTTCCAGAAAAGGTAGTCTTACCCGAACCTTGCAATCCAGCAATTAATATTATGGATGGATTACCTGAAAGAGTGATAGGTTTACTTTCTCCACCTAATAATTCTTTAAGTTCATCATTTACAATTTTGGTCATTAACTGACCTGGAGAAACACTGGTCAACACATTTTGACCAAGTGCTTTTTCCTTAACTGTATTCGTAAAATCTTTTGCAATTTTATAGCTGACATCGGCATCTACTAAGGCTCTTCGTATCTCTTTTACCGTTTCGGCTACGTTAAGCTCGGTAATACTAGACTGCCCTTTTAGGGTCTGAAATGCACGATCTAATCTGGACGATAAATTTTCAAACATTTATTTTTATGATTGGGGTGCAAATTTATTTAAAAAAAGAGGTTAGGGCTAATTTTAAGGCACCAAAGCACGAGGAAATTTTGACCTTAGCCAATTACCATAAAAGTGTAACCGAACCAGAGTACGTAGCTAATTGGTTGTCTAAATTTTTAACCGAGATGATATAGGAATAAACTACTTGCTGACAAACACTTCCCATAAAATATCCATTCCAACCCTTTTTAATGTCTTCGGTTTCAAAGAGCTTTTCGCCCCATCTGTTAAACACTTGAAAATGATACGCCGATATGTCTTTTAATTCTGTTTGCTTAACGAATTGAGTAATCGGTTTAAATTCATCATTCAATCCATCCCTATTTGGGGAAAAGGCCGTTGGAAGCTCCACCCTTTCCTTCCCTTTCAGACAAACTACGTTACTATAACTGGTATCGCCCTCATTATTTGTAGCAAACACATTGTAGTAATAGTATTCTGTAATTTCGGGATGGTATTCCGGGTCAATGTATGATGTATCAGGCTGACCAAGCTTCGCCAAAATGCGTGTTTCTTGAACGTCAAATAACTGTACTTGATAGTCTTCTACGCCATTTTTCCAATTGACATACCGCGTCCACCATAATCTGCTTTCGTTAATACTTACACTTTCATTTGCGTAATACCCTTTTAACAAAATGGACTTACCTTGGCGATTGTCAGTGTTCAGATTATCACATTTATCTTTTTCTTTAACTCTGTATACGTATGAATTTGAGCTTGTTTCTACCGCCGTGTCAATAAAACTGGTGTCAGTCAATTCAAAAATATTTAGTATATCCGTTTCTAAATCATTAAATTTAGTCACTTCATAACTTTTAAAATATGAAAATTGAGATTTGTTCCATTTCACTTCTATTTGGTTATCGGCCACTACGGATACATTTTTTATTGACGAAAAAGAATTATTATATGTGTATAACGGATTTTTTGTAACACGAATGCTATTTGAGGTTAGCGAGTCATTGGGATGATTAGCCCGAACATAATACGTATATGGCAAATCGCAGAGATTAGAATCTGTGTAAGTAAGCACATCTCCGCTTACTTCACCTATTTGTTGATAAGGCAATTTTTCTGAACTACGGAAAATGGAATACAATTGCACATTTGGCCATCCTACATAGGGTGTCCAAGTTAATGTATTTGTATAGTCTTCTGGACTTTCTACTTCTAAATAAATAAAGCAATGAGGAATAGAAGGCACGCCTACAAAGTCGCAAAAATCACTTATGGCAACATCATAGCATAGCGAATCATAAGGTATTATTAAGAATTCATCTAAGAGATTTGTGTTGGTTTGATCTGGAATTTTAACCCAATCTAATCCTGACTTACGCCAAGCATAGAAGCTAAATTTATTATAAGCTGACGGTTGAAATGATATTTCTAGATTATTGTTTTCATCAAAACTAACGTAGTTTATCTGCATCTGCTCTATGTCCCTTTCATCTGTTATTATGACCGTTCGTGCAATACTATCTTGACATCCATTGGATAAGCTAGCACTAAAAACCACATTTTTTAGACCTCGAGAGCTATACATAAAGCGACCGATAAGATTAGAATCCAACGTATTCATTGGGTTTGAAGGTTCACCAAAATTCCAATTTACGTAATCGATTGGGTTCGTACTTTTCACCTCACCTTGAAGAAACACCTCTTTATTCCTACAAAGTGTATCATCGCTGGTAAATTCCACTATTGGAGATTCATTGGCAACTATTGTAAACGTCATTGAATCCGTGCAACCAAACTTATTTTCTATGACAAGCGTACTTTTGAAATCACCAAATTCCTTAATTAAGACTGTGTTTATACTATCTCTAAAAGAGGTTAATGTATCTATAATCCAGTTTCTTCTTATGACATCGTTACTTCGTTCTTCGAGGGTTATCATAAATGGAACACATTGTTTATTTGTGCTCCGCTGCGCAAAATCAATTTTTGGAGATTTGGTTACAACTATAGAGTCGGGACTGAGAAAGGAAGCACTACAACCCAGCAAATCATAAGTAATTAGCTCAACATTAAAATATGAATAAACACTATCTGGCAAAGATCTAAACGCATGATTAACCGTATCAATATTTGAATTAGTAGAATACAAAGCTGTTCCATCATTAAAATTCCAAATATTAGTAGTGGCATCTTCACTTTGGTTTAAAAAACGAACATAAAGTGGTTCACAGCCTTCTCGAGTAAGAACTTCAAATTGGGGTAAACATCTACTACTTTGTCAAATTGCCTAACCGCCTGGCAACCATTACTATCAGTTACAATGAGTGAGATGTCTTTTTTACCAACACTAACAAAATTATGACTTATTGCGTTTTCTACATTGCTGTAACTAGTTCCATCTACAACCCAACTTCTGCTTTTACTATTAGGAGTGTAATCAAATAATGTAATAGTATCTGGCCCGTAGCAGAGTTTATTTCGAGATAAGGCATATTGTGGTGTGGGCTTATCGTGTATAATGACTGCACTATCTTTTCTAACAGTACATTTACTACCGTTAGTTAACGTGATTTCTACAAATGCATTAATAATAATAGCCTTATCATAACACGTATAAACGGTGTCGGCACCTACTACAGTTCCCTTGCCCGTATTCCACTTAAAACTGGTGACATTTGACACATTAACTAACTTAAATTGAACTATTTGTGGAGCATATACTTGTTGGTCGCTTACTTCTATATATGCAGAGTCACACTGAGAATAAGAAGCAAAGCAAGTGAATAATGCTATTGTAAATACTAGAACTGACTTCATTACAGAGTAAAGTGTCGCATTTACATGAAAATACGCACATTCTAGATATATACCCTAAAAAGTAAAGCAATGAAACTAAAATATGCCTTTTATAAGATACTTATTCTTTTAAATAGTATATCAGCCGATAAATACTGAACTAAAATAGGGGCATCGGAATGTAATGCCCCCATTTATTAGTTTAAAATCAGCGTAATATTTCCTGAGTAATA
>JBEAPG010000106.1:0-6312 GCA_041164545.1 Bacteroidota bacterium | reverse complement strand
AGGAAAATAAAATTCTTTTAGAATTGGCATGTTCAGACTTTAAAAAAGCAAAAGTGTTTGAGTACGGCAAGGCTTTTGAAGCACTACAGGAATATTGTAAATAATCAAGCTATAAACCTGCAAGTAAAAATTCAATTTCTCGCTTCGGGATATTAAATTTATCGGACAATAATTCGTTCGTTAGTTTTCCTTTATAAATATAGGTTCCTTCACGTAAGCCATAGTGATTTCTAAGGCAGGCGTCAATACCTCCATCGTCGGCTATTTGTTGTAATAATGGGGTGAATATATTACTTAACGCATAACTCGCAGTTCTGGAAAATCGGGAAGGAATATTTGGCACGCAGTAATGCAATACACCGTGTTTTTCAAAAACTGGCATTTTATGATTAGTAGCCTCAGACGTTTCAAAACAACCACCTTGATCTATACTTATATCTACAATAATCGATTTTTCTCGCATATTCTCAACCATCGTTTCACTGACTACACAGGGGCTATATCCCAAAGGACTTCTAAGTGCTCCTATAGCAACATCACAATTTGACAGTGCATTTGCCAAGATACTTGGAATTATAGTAGAAGAATGAATTCGTTGACCAATACTTAGCTCCAACCTTCTGAGTCGAGCAATGGAATTATCAAAGACTTTGACCGTGGCGCCAAGACCCAAAGCTGCCCTAACCGCATACTCCCCAACAGCTCCAGCTCCAATTATAACTATTTGAGTTGGTTGAATACCGGGTATTCCGCCAAACAACTCGCCTTTGCCGGAGTTGTAATTGCTTAAATATTCTGCTGCTATTAGCACTGAAGCACGTCCAGCAATTTCACTCATAGATCGAATAATTGGTAGAACTCCTTCATCATTTCTTAGAAATTCATAACCAATAGCTGTGACATTCTTTTCCAACAATTTATGGATTAAATCTTCTCGAGTCCGCACAAGTTGTATGGCACTTATAAGTACTTGATTTGGCCTCATGTATCCAATCTCAATATCTGTAGGTGGAGCAACTTTAAGAATGATATCACTTTCGTAAACATTTTGTTTGTCAACCACTATTTCTGCTCCCAATTTACTGTATTCTAAATCAGAAAAATTGGCTTTTTCGCCAGCACCCGTCTCCAATCGTATTTGGTGTCCATTCTGTACTAGGAGTTGAACAGCCATTGGTGATAGCGGAACTCTGTGTTCTTGAAATGTGGTTTCTTTAGGAATACCAATAGACAGCTTATTTTTATTTTTTTCTATAGCTAATAGCTTTTCTTGGGGTAATAAGCTCGCCTGTTTGGCCAATTCTTCAAACGACGGATTAGAAATGATACTCATTCGACTTAATTAAATGCAAGATAATACAAATTACAGTAAAATGAACATATATTATAAATGTGGGTAAACAGTGAGGCACATCGGTATTATAATTCTTTTACTTTGTAAACTATGGAGAAGCTTCCACTATTAATACTATTTTACTTCATTTCAGCTGCTGCATTCGCTACAGGCAACGATTCACTAAAAGCCGGACATAATCGGGTACAAATGAAGATTTTGGTTGAAGAAAATAGCGATGGTCAAGCCAATCGTACCACTCGTGACCTGGTGGCAACCAACAACGTAGAGCCAATCGTTTATTCAGAAGAAATTGTGGAATTTCAATTTGGCGAAATACCTGTAGATCAAGATTTGTTTTTGTGCCACACAAGTAAGCTTGAGTTTGTAATTCCAATGGAATTCAATGCTTATGTGAAAAGGCAGATTGATTATTTTGGAGTAAACTGGCAGGGAGGCCTAAAAAGAATGGCAACAAAATCGCAAGTTTACTTTCCCATTTATGAAAAAATATTAGACCAATATGAAATGCCTTTGGAGTTAAAATATCTTTCGATTATAGAATCTGCATTAAATCCTATGGCTAGATCAAGATCTGGAGCAATGGGTCCTTGGCAATTTATGCCGGCCACAGGTAACATGTTTAGTTTAGATATTAATTATCAGGTAGATGAGCGTAGGTCTGTGGAAAAAAGTACAGAAGCTGCATGTCAATATTTAAAGCAAATGTACAATCAGTTTGGCGATTGGTATGTAGCTATTGCAAGCTATAACTGTGGGCCAGGAAACGTAAGAAAAGCGATAAGAAACTCTGGAAGTACAGATTTTTGGGGGATGTATAATTACCTTCCTCGTGAGACACAAAACTATGTACCTAAGTTTATTGCAATGGCTTATTTAATGAATTTTTATGATGAATATGGAATCACGCCAGCACCGATGGATCTAGACGCTATACTTTACGAACGTGTTCATTGTGATGAAGGTATGAGGTTCGAAATTATTGCTAAAAAGCTTGCTCTAACAAATGATGAATTATTAAGCTACAATCCCGAATTAAAGCTCGCACGTATACCATATCATAATGGAGAGTATACCTTAAATATTCCTTCAAACAGAGTTGACTTATTCTATGAAAATCTGCAAGAAATTAAATTAGTTTCTCTAGCATTGGAGCAAGAAGAGGCAATAGCAGAGGAAGAATCTCCCAAGCCAACAACAGTTTACTACACGGTGAGACGTGGCGATTGCTTACCTATTATAGCTAAAAAGTACGGTTGTACTGTTTCTGAGCTTAAGCATTGGAACAAACTTAGATCTAGCACGATTTATCCAAATCAGAAATTAAAGATTATAAAAACATAAAGTCAGATTGAAAAATAAATTAAAATACCTGTTTGTTTTAGTAGCATTTATTGCTTGCAAAGAAACAAAAGAGTCAAGGGAGGCCTTGCTTCCTGAATCGGCGGGACAATTAGCCGAATTGGTAGTTGTGACTGACAAGCAAAGTCTAGATAGTAGCTACAAAGCACTTATAACCAGTGTTTTTGAGAAGAATATTAATGGATTTCCTCCTCCCAGTGAACCTCAATTTAAAGTACTTTTTACAGATGAGGGATTTTTTAAAGGATATTTTCAGTCACATCAAAACATCTTCGTTCTAGTTACAAATGATAATCTCGAGAAGCTAAAGAAAATTGTAGGCGAAGGAAATTTAAATAAGGTAAAAGAGGTATTGAATAGCGAAACTGATGTTCTTGGATTTAATAGAACCAACGTTTGGGCACAAAATCAAAACGTGTTTTTTATTTCTGGGAAAACCCAACAGGATGTAGAGGATAAACTCAAGAATAGAAGTCAAGAAATATTAGATTTGGCTAAGAAAAATGAAATCAGTACGGCGGAAAACAAGTTTTTTATACAACGCGAACAAGCAGATTCATTTTTACAACAGAGTTTAGCAACAAAGAGGTATGGAGTTCGCAAACCAAAGTCATATCGTGTGGCCATTTCAAATGATGATTTTACCTGGCTGCGCAAATCAACTTCGGATAAAGAACAAGAATTTGGTATACTTTTATTTGATGTTCCGTATACATCAAAAGATCAATTAAGTACACAAAGCCTTCTTGAGATTAGAAATAGCTTTACCAAGAAATATATTCCAGGGACTATTGATGGGTCTTATATGAAATACTCAAGCGCATTTGCACCACATAGAGAAGAGTTTAATTGGAATGGTCATTTGGCTATTGAAATACGGGGTTGGTGGGATGTACAAGGAGATTTTATGGGAGGACCGTCTGTTTTACGAGCTGTGGTAGACGAAAAGAGAAATCGTAAAGTATTTGCTGAAGGCTTTTTATATTTCCCCAATGAAAAGAAAGCGCGTTCATTAAGAGAATTGGAGTTGATCCTTAACACTTTAAAAATCAATGATTAATATTGAAATATGGGCTTCAGGGTCAGGAACAAATGCAGATGTAATTTGTCAATATTTTCATCAGCATCCGCATATTCAAGTTAGAAGTATAGCGTGCAATAGGAGAGAAGCTGGTGTTTTTGATGTGTCAGCAAGAAATGATGTCGAAGCGTTCTATTTAGAAAAGTCAAAATGGAATTATTCGGACCTTAAACAGCATTTGGCTGAACGAAGTATAGATTTTATAGTGCTTGCCGGATTTCTCAAATTAGTTCCTTCCGAGATTATTGAGCTATTTCCTGGGAAAATTATAAATATTCATCCTAGTTTATTGCCGAAATATGGTGGTAAAAATATGTATGGTGAACATGTACATAATGCTGTATTAGCTAATAATGAGACTTTTACAGGCATAACTATGCACGAGGTAAACGCAGAGTTTGACAAAGGAAAGATGTTGGCTCAATATGCTACACCGCTTGATGCGTCAGATAAACTTTCTGATGTAAAGCTTAAGATACAAAAACTAGAGCACACGCATTTTGCTCCAACAATTGAGGCGTGGATTAGAGCAAAATCTTAATTTACAACCTTAAACTCGGTTCGACGATTTTTTGATCTTCCTTCTGCAGAAGCATTGTCGGCAATCGGCTTGGTATCTCCATACCCTTTGTATGAAAGTCTGTTGGAATCTATTCCTTTTGTAACGAGGTAGTTATATACTGATTTAGCTCTATTTTCAGAGAGTTTTAAATTATGCACACTTACCCCAACATTATCAGTATGACCACTAATTTCTATTTTGGTACTTCCATTATTAATGAGGAAAGTGTACAATTTTTCTAACTCTGTTGAACTTGCAGGCTTCAAATCATATTTATCTGTATCAAAAAATATATTTTTTAGAATAATACTATTCCCAACTTCTACTTTCTGTAAATCTATATACAACGCAAATGGCTCATCGGTCGAAACGTTTGGCATATCAAAGTACTCCGAATGAAATAAATAACCTGGTTTATCGATGGTAAGAGCATACTGCATATTGCCGATAAGTGCTACTGTGAATATACCCGTTTTTTCAGCTGCCAAGGTGTAAGTGGGCTTTGAATTGTCAATTGGTGTAAGCAGTACACTTGCACTCAAAGGTTTCTTTGTTATTGCATCTCGCACATATCCTTTTGCATAATTTACTTTTTGTGCTTGAATATCTTTCGGTAGTTTAAATGAATAAATATCCATTCCGCCTTGTGTATTTGGTAGCTTATCCGTGCTATAATATGCAGTTTCACCATCACGGCCTACTACTAAATTCCAATCTTCGCCGATTGTATTAATCGGATAACCCAAATTTCTAGGTTTTTCCCACGTACCGTCTGGTTTTAAGTGGCTTATAAACAAATCACTTTTGCCCATTCCGCGGTGGCCTTCTGAGCTGAAGTATAAGGTTGTTCCGTCACTATGTATAAATGGAAACTGTTCATCTTTGGCTGTATTTATTTCAGGACCTAAGTTCACTGGCTCTTCCCACCCCTTCTCACCAAAAGAAGCAACCCATAAATCCGTTCCTCCAAACCCCCCGGGTCTGTCGCTAGTAAAGTACAGCAACTTTCCATTTGAAGATATGCTAGGCTGAGATTCCCAATACTTTGTGTTAATGGGTTTTTGAAGGTTTGCTGGGTCAGTCCAAATACCTTCTTTATTCATAGTAAGCCAAATATCACATTGACCTACACCTCCAGGACGGCTGCAAGATGTAAAGAAGATATAGTTACCATCCGCAGAAATACTAAATGCTCCCTCATTTTCAATAGTGTTGATAGGGGTACCAATAGAGCGAATTGCGGACCAATGATCTCCATTTCGTTGCGCATAATAAATATCTTCGTTTTGCTGACTCGGATGCAATGTGCCGTTTCTTTGAGTAAGATATATGGTGTTTTCATCAATAGAAAATGCAGGAGAGTATTCTTCCAGATTGGTGTTAATGTTTGGACCAAGGTTTACAGGTGTTATATCCCGTGGATTTTTCATTGATTCTTCTGCAAATGCGATATTGTCTAATCGGGTTCTAACATTTTGAGTATTATCGTCATTGCCAGCATTCTCCTTCAAAAAGAAATGGAAGAAATATTTGGCAGAATCCATTTGTTCTTGTTTAAAGTAGATGTTTCCTAATTCATACAACGCGAAATAATGACCTGGTTGTAAGTCCAATAGTTGGCGATAAAGTCCGATTGCCGGCTTAATTTTACCTTGATCTTGATATGTTTTTGCTAGTCCATCATATGCATCGCCAAAACTCGGATATTTTTTTATTAATGAATTAAAAATCTCCTCAGCTTCTTCAAACTCGCCATACTGATAGTGCGTGATGGCTTTGTCGAACATTGCTTGTGCCTTTTTGGGTATACCACTTTGACCATTTGCCTGTTGTCTGCTGCCGCACGCTGTTAGCAAAACCAAGCTAAAAATTACAAGCCAATATTTATTCAGTACTTCGTTCATATTCCAATATCTTTATGTCTATCAATTTACCATTTTCTATGCCAAACCT
>JBEAPG010000105.1:0-6313 GCA_041164545.1 Bacteroidota bacterium | reverse complement strand
GAAATTATAGTTAGGAAAGACCCTGGATTCGATTTGACAAACGCTGCAATAATTCAATACCGAACTAAAGGGACAGGAGCGACAGCTTGGGAAAGATATCTAAGTATAAAACCATACTCTAGCACTCCGACTGAACTTAAATTTCGGATAGATTCGTTATACACGGACAAAGGAGGTAATATAAAAATAAGTGACGATGGATTTTATGGTACATTTACCACATCTTGGCTGGCAAATTGTCAAGCCAAAAGCGACACCACGGAACTTGAATACGACTTTGTTTTTCAGAACCAAGGAATTCTTGGCAATGCATTAGACACCGTTAATTCGGGAATTTATACCGATAAAATACTGTACACCAAGCCAGAAGTACTTCTAAGCGCAGCAAATAGTAATGTATATGCAGACCAAGACACTGTAGAGTGGGAAATTCGGATTAAAAATAATTCGACCACAGACGATGTACCTTTTGCTTGGCTTGGAGCATACAAAACCCAAAATGTGCGCCTTGTAGATGTGGTAAATTCAAAAACCAACAAATCAGTAACGAAGTATAACGACATTTTCATCATAAATTCGGTAAATAAAAGTGGGCAACAAGACTATAAAATCCGGGCTGTTTTTAAAGATTGCAATCGTGACAGCCTGCTGCTTCAATTTGGGTCTAATTGCACTGCATATCCTGACTCCATTTCTGCCTATCCGTGTAATACAATTCCAATAACACTATACTTTGAACCTATAAACACCAGGCTTGAAGCTATAATGAAAGATACCGCAACTGTGGTAGATTTATGCGAAGAAAAACAATACAATATAGAAATTAGAAACACAGGAAGTCCAAAGGTATTTAACAGTTATCTAGACCTACTGCTCCGACCAGGAATGGTACTTTCTGACACCGCTTGGCTAAAAGTAGAAGGACGAACAGATTCCGTAGCAATTACCAATCCAGTAAATGTAGCTGCAAATACATACCGATGGCAGCTGGCTGCACAAGATTCTGTGCTAAATAACTCAGGTTTAAATGGCGTAAAAAGCAGCACAGGCTACATAATGCATCTGCGTTTTGGATTAACCACCGATTGCAATTTTACGAGTTCTACATTTTTCTTATTGCGCCCAGGAGGCACGCTAAGGTGCGGACAGCCCGTGAACTCGGCCTATACGGTAGGCGAACCTATTGACATTAAAAACGTGGTTAAGCCATACTATTCTGCGGTTAGTTTGGATATGATCCATTTGGATGCTTGTAATTTCAATGGAACAAGCATGATCAAATTTATCAATCTTGGGCCAGATACTACAGGAAATAATGATAGAATTTTAGTTAGCTTACCTCCTGGTATTGAGATGGATACCACTTACATAGGGACAGGCCACAACCCTTCTTTGACCAGCGCTAAATACAAATTTGTGAATGGAGAAAACACATACAGTTGGTTTATTCCATCGGGTATAGTACCTGGCGATAGCTCACAATTTGTAGTAAGTCCTATATTGAAAAACAATGATTTATCCTGTGGTCTTAAACAAATTTTTACGCAGGCAGTCATTACCCAACCTGTACTTTGTATAGCGGATAGCACTTATTGTGATATAAATGTAGCAACAAGTGCGGCCTTGCTTACTGATTCAGTAGAAAAAAGTAGCTTTAGCATGGTTAACATCAGCGGCATTGCTCAACCCAATGGAAGTAATGAAAAAATTACGCTGAACTATACTATTTCTAACGCCGGAACCGACAAAGCGAATGGAAATGCCCTAAAGGTGGACTTATACTATGATACCAATAAAAACGGGGTAATAGATAGTGGTGATGTTTATTTGAATTCAGACACCATTTTATCAGAAATAAAAAAAGGAGGCAGCTTGACTCATACAACCGATTTTATCGTTTCTTCTTCCTATGTATGCAACCTAATGTTATACGTGAGCGATAGTAACTGTGTTTGCGAAGCGAGTTGGGCAGTTATACCTCCGCCACGATTACTAAATGCAGGTAATGACACCATTGCTTGTCCCGGAGAACCGTTTACTATTGGCAATAAGGGCAGCGCAACAAATACATATTCTTGGAGTCCAGGAACCTATTTATCTGAAATAGATTCTGCCCAAACTATTTTCACAGGAAAGAATGTAAAAACCAGCAACGACACGCTAAAACTAGTTTTAACTACGCAGCGAAGTGGATGTAGTTCCTCTGATACGGTTCAAATTATATTATTCCCAGGAATGAGCGCAAACTTTGCAGATTCTGTAAATTTATGCAAAGGAGACAGAGTAATATTAGGGGATGTAATAAGCGGCGGAGTGGGCCGAGTAAAACTATACCAATGGACACCGACAGATAGCTTGAGTAAACCTCAAGGCCAACTGACTTTCGCAAATCCTATAGTAAGTACAAATTACACTTTCACCTCTATTGATAATGCGGGTTGCGTGTATAAGGATTCTACCTATGTAACGGTTATTAACAAACCGATAGCATTAATGCAGTTTACCGATACGTGTGCTCGCGAGTTTGTAAAAGTGAGCAATACATCTAATTATCAAGGAACTACACCTGACAGTTTGCATTGGACATTTGGCAACTTATACGAATCTCAACTCAATAATTTCCAAGTATTTGTAGATTCAGCACAGCAAATCAAAATCGACTTATACGTAGAAAACAGCAAGGGGTGTTGGGATACTGCAAGCGGATTTACTACCATATTCCCACTTCCTATTGCCAACGCAGCCACCTACGAAGATTGTCAGTTTGATACCACAACTTTACAAGCCATTTCAACTATCGAATATGGTAATTTAACGCATCAATGGAAGATAAAAGGTAATACCTATTCCGGTGATGCACTGCAATTCAACTTACAAAACGAGACTTCTATTCCTTTTGAATTAAGAGCAACTTCAGACCAAGGATGCATCGACGTTTTTTATGACACACTCCAGCTTAGAAACAAACCCGAAATAAGTATAACTGTGAATGATGTTTGTTTGGTTGACTCAGCACAATTTTCTGTATCGATTGCAGGATCTACTACCGAAAATATTACATCATATTCCTGGGATTTAGGAGATGGATCAAACCAAAGCACAGCCTCATTTAATCATAAATATGCTGATACTGGCACATATACTCTAACATTAATGGCAAGTAATGCATTCGGATGCTCAGATACTGCAAATGCGACCGTTATGATACATCCAATGCCAATTAGCAGCTTTACCAAGCAAAACATCTGCCTAGATCAAACAGCAGAATTCTTTGATAAATCTACTATACCAAAAGGGAATATACAATCCATTTATTGGGATTTTGGTTCAGGATTTATACTTGGTGACACCAATTTAAGCTTATCTAAAAATGCAACGGGCACCTACACCGTGCGTCATAAAGTAATTTCAAATCAAGGTTGTGCGGACTCGAGTAGCAACACTTTTGATGTGTACTATATCGAATATCCAAAAGCAATCATAGTTGGTAATTGCGAAAACCAATTAATTCAAATAACGGCATTACCGCAGCGAACCGACTCGATAAGTGCGATACAATGGAATGTATTGCAAGATAGTTTTTCAACTGCTGCGTTTAGCTACCTATTCCAAAGTAGTGGTTTATATAGTGCTGTACAAACCATTACTACAAAACAAGGCTGCACCAGCGATAGCACATTTAGTATAAAAATAGACCCCGCTCCTATTGCTGCAATAACAATGGATAAAGTTTGTGATGATAATGTTGCTGAATTTTCGGGCAACGGCATAACAAACAAGTGGGATTTGGGCGATGGAACAACAGCTAGCACAGCAAATGTGAGTCATACTTACCTAGCGCGTGGAAGTTATCCGATTGAGTTAATAGTGAATAATGTATATAATTGCTTAGATACAGCAAATGCTACTTTGGAGATTGAAAATATAGTGATTGCAGATTTTGAGGTAAGTGATATTTGTTAGCTAGAAGGTCAATGGATATATAATACCACTAACGGATTTGGCACTCCAATGACGAAAGCAGAATTTACAATGGGTGACGGCAATACACAATCAAGCCTAGACTCCTTTTTCTACACGTATCAAAAATCAGGGACATATACAATTGATTTGAAAGTAACTACACTACCCGGATGCGAATACACTACTAGTAAACCGGTTATTATTCATCCATTGCCTTTAGCAGGCTTCCGCATATTCCCAGAAAGTGCAGATATTTTCACCTCCAATATTCAAATTACTGACCAAAGCAGCGGTGCCGATAGCGTAATTTACTACCTAAGTGATGGCAATACCTATACCACCTTCGACTTTGAACATCGCTTTTTGGATAGCGGAAACTACGATATTACGCAATGGGTTACAACTACCTTTGGCTGTAGCGATAGCACTACCAAAAGCCTGTACATCATTTTTGCGTATAAACTATTTGTGCCCAATGCCTTTAGCCCAAATGAAGATGGATTGAATGATGTATTTAAACCTACAGGCTATGGTCTTAAACAATACGAATTAGAAATTTATAACCGATGGGGCGAACTGATATTTAAATCTGAAGAACCAAACCAAGCTTGGACCGGCAACGATGCAATGCAGGGCTATTACCTCTACCGCATAAAAGCGCGCGATTTTCAGAATAATGTATACAACTACAAAGGAGGAGTGTACCTACTACGGTAGTTTTATTCCACAAAATTGGTTTAAAAAACGAAGGAATAAATTAGCCTAAGCTAACATTTTCTTTACCATATCAGCAATTACTTTGCCATCTGCTTTGCCTTTTAGCTTACCATTGGCCATTCCCATAACCTTGCCCATATCTTTCATTCCACTTGCTCCTGTTTGCGTTATAATGGCTTTTACTTCTGCTTCTATTTCTGCTTCCGAAAGCTGTTTAGGTAGAAAACGCTCAATTACTTCCAACTCTTCCTCTTCTACCTGAGCTAAGTCTTGTCTGTTTTGATCTTTATAAATTGCAATAGAATCTTTGCGTTGCTTCGCCATTTTTACCAAGGTTGCCATTTCGTCTTCTGGTGTTACCTCTTTACCTCCTTCTTGTGTTGCCAAAAGCATAAGTGCCGCTTTTATACTGCGTAACGAGCGCAATGCAACCTGATCTTTGGCTTTCATAGCCGTTTTTATTTGTTCCGAAATTTCTGCTGAAAGACTCATACCGCAAAGGTAAACAAGTTTTTAGTGCAGATTGTTTAAAACCCAATCATTCTGGGTCTCGTGCTTCAAAGAGCACGTATTTGGTAATTAATCCATGGATTAAATCGGTTTCGTCTTTACCCAGTTTTTGGCCTGTTTGGCTACTAATCCATAGTGCTACCACCCGCCTAACGCAAATGGAATAGCCCATAATATATAAGAAGACAAACCCAAGTTGTAACGCGACAAACCCATCACAAGCACCACCATAGTTATAAAACCCAATAGAAAATAGACAAACATATACAGCAACCAAATATCAGGCTTGGGCCCGTACAAGCCTCGAATTTCCGTTCCTTCCTCCGTTTCTTCCAGATTTACAGAAAGTTGTGGGCTCCAGAAATGACGCTTATCTTCGGGAATACGAACGGCAATGTGAGTATGATTTATTCTCCCCACAATGTGTTCTGGTTCAGCTTCTAACATCACTTGAAATTGTTACACTAATTCTTGTGGCGATTTATCGCTGATTTTCTTAAACCGAAGGCGAACATGAAATAATGGTTTGGGCATGGCGATGACGAATTTAATTGAAAAAACGAAAGCGAAGAAGTTGGATTGAGTATAAATTCACAGCGTAAAAACCCGGGCACAAGCAAAGACTCGGCAAAACCTCCTTCGGTAATTTGTGTAGATTTGTAAAGAAGTAGCAGGCAAAATGCAAATTCGAAGAAAGCAAATAGTAGTATTCTTTACCTTGATTTTGGTTGCATTTATTTTTTATGCACTTGCTATTTCCAAACAACCTCAAGCAGATGACAATAGTTTGCACATAGCCAACATTACAGATTATAAGACAGATACAGTAAAAAAAACAACTAAAAAGAGCTCCACAACATTGAGAGACAGCATTGTGGACTATGCTCATATTCTGCTTGGTACTCCATATGTGTCTGCTGGATGTAGCACCGATGGATTTGATTGTTCTGGTTTTGTGTACTTTGTATTTAAGCATTTCAATATTGATGTACCGCGTAGTTCAGCACTCTACAAGTCGTTTGGAAAAGACGTTTCCATTAGTCACGTTCAAAAAGGGGATGTGCTGGTTTTTTTAAGCCCCTCTCGCAATGAAATAGGGCATATTGGCATCGTTACCGAACCC
>JBEAPG010000104.1:0-6340 GCA_041164545.1 Bacteroidota bacterium | reverse complement strand
GCTCACTCGCCGGACTGACGTGGAGTCCACGGCCCTGCAGCGCACGGGCGAACTGGGACTGTGGTGCCCGGTGCTGGGTCAGGAGGGCGTGCAGATCGGTTAAGATGATCATTCACCAAAGACTCTTGAGAATCTTTTTCTGAAAGTTCCTTACGAATCACTTTTTCTGCAATATCAATAGACAATTGAGCCACTTGCTTTTTAATTTCTGAAAGCGCTTGCTGTTTTTCTTTTTCTATTTCAGATTTAGCAGCAGAGATAATTCTATCTCCTTCTTGAGTTGCAGTAGATTTTGCGTCAGAAAGTATTTTCTCTTTCATTTCGCGAGCCTCTTTTAAAATAGACTCTCTTTCTGCTCTTGCTTCTGCTAAGAGTTTTTCGTTGTCTGCTTTTAGCTGGCTCATTTGAGCTTTTGCTTCTTCAGCAGATTTTAACGAACGATCAATAAAATCTTCACGATCTTTAAGCGATTTTAGGATGCCGCTCCAAGCAAACTTTCTCATAAGAAAAAGTACTACTAAGAATGCAATAGACATCCATATTAACATACCTGGATTTACGGATAACATAATTCGGTTTAATTTTTAAGAGGGCAGCATATTTCATCTGCCCTCGTTATTTTGTTAAAAATTATTTTATCGTCAAAACGATCAAAAGGCTTACAATGATACCGAAGAAAGCAGCACCCTCTACAAGTGCAGCCGCAACGATCATGTTTGCACGAATGTCGCCAGTTGATTCTGGTTGACGAGCCATTGACTCTAAAGCAGAACCACCGATTCTACCAATACCAATACCTGCACCGATAGCTGCAATACCTGCTCCAATACCTGCTCCCATGTAAGCATTTGCCATGTCTAATAAAATTGTCAAAAGTTCCATAAACTTAAATTTTTACTGTGTTATTTATTTAATTTTTAATTTAAAACGTATTAATGTGCGTGGTCATGTTCTTCTACCGCAGAACCGAAGTAAATAGCAGAAAGAAGGGTGAACACATATGCTTGCAAAAATGCTACTAAGAGCTCAATACAAAACATAAATATGGAGAAAGCAACAGACAACACGGAAACTCCGTAACCTGCACCTACTCCGAAAATATCTTTAAAAATGAATATTAAACTTACGAATGCCAATATAATAATGTGGCCTGCGGTGATGTTTGCAAAAAGACGCAGTGTAAGTACAATAGGTTTAGAAACAAATCCAATAAACTCAATGATAAACATCAATGGAATTGGGAACTTTAACCACCAAGGTACACCTGGAGTATTATATATATGTTTCCAGTAATCTTTGTTTCCGTTCACTGTAGTTATAAAAAAGGTAAATAATGCCAATACCAATGCTACAGTTAAATTACCAGTAATGTTAAAACCACCGATAAAAGGAATCAGTCCTAACATATTACTTATCCATATAAAAAAGAATATGGTAAGTAGGTAAGGTAAAAACTTCTCGTATTTTTTCCCTATACTTGGTACCGCAATCTCGTCTCTTACAAATAAGATTAATGGCTCAAGCGCAGATTGAAGTCCTTTTGGCGCTTGATTTTCGCGCTTCTTGTATGCTTTTGCAACAGAAACAAACATGATTAGCATAATAACAATGGCTAAAAACATTCCTACAACCGTTTTAGTCATAGATACGTCTAGAGGAGCTTTGTATGTTACTGTGCCATCTTCAGCAGTTGCCTCTACAATTTTATTCCCTTCAGCATCTACATTGTAAATGTGCTCGTGCTCCATGATATAACCATTGTAAGCCTCGCCATGTGAAAGATGAGAAGAACTGAACGGCCCAACTAGACCATTATCTCCGTCATATAGTATAATAGGCAGGGGAATATGTAAATTTCCTAGGTGAATTTCGTGCGCATCCATAACGTGGTGCATAATAACTTCACCTGCATTAAATTTACCATCGTCTTCGTGTTTGGCCTCTGCATGGCTTTCTTCAGAATGAGCAGCCTCAGCATGCATTTCTGCAGGGTGTTCTTCACCATTATGCTGCCCAAAAGAAAAGAAGGACGTCGTAAAAAGTGATAATATTAAGAAAAGTCGAAACATTTTAATTACTCTAAGTGATTGGTTTTTAGCTATTTGTACTTTCAAGCTCGTCCTTTTTTTCGGGCCGCAATTTAGACACTAATTGATATATTTCAAATATTGTATACAATAAATATAAAATTAAAAAGTAAACAATAAACGGGGTGCTTTTTAAGTCGCTGATAATCATATAAGCAGCCAAAAAAATCAATGAAAATAACATACGTAAACCTATTGCACCCATTACACCTCTAAAAAAAGCTGCATTTGTAGCCGTGACACTTTTTTGCGTGATACGTCCGATGAACAAACCCAGTAGGGTGAAAAACGCAATAGTTCCTAAAAACCAATATTGCTCTTCATTGCCAATAAAAGTAAAAAGCAAAAAGGTAATCACCACTAAAATGGCTGAAATGATCAAAAGGTTGCGAACAAATTTAAAGTTCATATTATTTCAGTTTTTTTATTAAGACATACATTACGGCAAACACAGCAATAAATATGGAGATGAGCATAAAGGTATTCGCTGCGTTAAAATATCCATCTAACCATTTGCCAACCAAAACAAGACCAATAGTTAGAATGATTAACTGAAAACCAATGCCCGAATATTTTACGTAACTAGGCTGTTGCCGATCTGACATTATCTTCTAATTTGCTGGATTGCATAGAAACAGAGCTTCCCATTGTACATCCACCATTAAACTCACCGCCATTCTCTACTACTAATTTAGCAGTGCGTATATCTCCATTTATTTTGCCAGTGCTTTTTATTAAAAGCAATTCGCTAACAGCGAGGTTGCCATTTACAACACCGCTTATGTCGCAACTTTTAGCCGAAATATTTCCGGTAATGATACCTGATGCGCCCAAAACACATTTTGCCTGAGTAGAGATGTTGCCTTCTACAGTTCCATCAATTCTCAAATCTCCATTGGACTTTAGGTCTCCCACTATTTTTGTTCCATCACCAATAACGTTGATGGCTGATAAACCTATTGGGGATGTTTTCTCTTTTTTTCCTAGCATGATTTTGATTTATTATGGTTTAAAAATTTATGTATTCTTGAGGGTTTACTGGTAGTCCTTTGCTCCAGAGTTCGAAATGTAAATGTGGGCCTGTAGTTAATTCTCCTGTATTTCCAACTAAGGCTACGGCATCTCCGGCGTTTACAAATGCCCCTTCTTTCTTGAGCAAGGCAGCGTTATGTTTATATACAGAAATAAACTCGTTTGGATGCTGTATAATAAGGGTGTGCCCTCCTACTGCGGTCCAAGCACTAAAAATAACTGTTCCTTTCTGTACCGATTTAATTACTTCTTTACTTTTCGCCGCTATATCCACTGCAAAATGCTTTCTATCTACATTAAAAGTATCGCTTACCACCCCTTTTAGTGGAACAAAGAAATTATAGTTTCTAGGGTTTTGCAGATTGGCTCTTACCACTTTTATTTCTCCCGGAGCAGATGCTGGAGTGGCTTCCACTGTAGAAGACGGTGCGGCTGCTTTACTTATTTCTTCTGGAATATCAATATTTACGTCCTCCCCTTCTAAAATCTTATTCAGTATTTCAGATTGAAATTTCAATTGGCTCAAACTTACTTCCAATGAGTCTATTCGTTGCAACATTTCATACTGCTCCATATTACTATACTTCGCACTTTTGGTAGGGAAAATATGGTTTAGCGGAGTATATGCTAATAGTAAATATAGTATAGTCCCAAACACAAATAAACCTACGCAAACAGCGAGTAGCATGTTCAATGGTGTTAGAACAAATGACACTTTTTCCTCCAAATTCTCGTCTGTACGCAGAATTATTCTGTAGCGGTTTCTAAACTTAGTTGATATTTTTTTTCGGAAAGAACCCAATTTTTATCAATGATTGCGGTTTAATTAAAATATTTTTGTGCCCCTTGGAGTTAAATGAGTGCAAAGTTAATAGGAATATCAATTTGAAAGTAAGTAAATATATTGCATTCGCAGTTTTATTAGCATATTCGGTAAGTGCTTCTGCCCAAAAAAGTGACGACCCTTGGTTAAAACGGAATTGGGATAATATAATAGCCCGTTTTAATATCTACTTTAATGCTACCCAAAAACTCGAAAGTTCGGTTAATAACTTAGCCAATAAACAAAAGGATGATTTTGAGAAATTCTTGAAAGTATATCCGTATGGTACTGAAGAAGATGCTAAATCAATGCGAACGAGCATGGAAGAGGTGATGAAAAAAGCATCCAAAGTAATTCAAACCAAGCCGAAAAGCAAATGGGCTGACGATGCTTATTTTATCATTGGCCAAACGCATTTTTTTGGTGGAGATTATTATGCTGCAATAGAAGCTTTTCAATTTGTTAATGCCAATTACACCGATCCCCAAATAAAGGGCATGAGTCAATTGTGGTTGCTGAAAAGCTTTATGCAACAAGAAAAGTATGATGATGCAGAAGCTATTCTGGGACTATTGAAAGAAATACAGTCAACAGACGCTGAATTCAACACACATTTAAATCTAACTGCCGGTGACCTTTTGGTAGCTCAAGAAAAATATGATGAAGCAATGAAACATTACACCAAAGGACTGCCAAAACTAAAAGACAGAACACTTAAATACCGCACTCAATTTGTGCTTGGACAACTCTACCTGCACACCAAAAACTATAGAAAAGCAAATACCCATTTTGTAAAAGTACTTAAGCTAAACGCACCATACGAATATGTATTTCAGGCTAACTTGGGTATGGCAAGAGCTACTTCACAAGGTGGTGGTGCTGGTATAAAAAACACGCGTAAGTATCTTAAACGAATGCTTGATGACGATAAAAACATCGAGTATTTTGATCAAATTTACTACGAACTTGCTTTATTAGAATTATCGCTTGGCAATAAGCAACAAGGCTTAGAAGATATGTATAAGTCTGCGGCTAACGCAAAGAGCAACAATACACAACGCACCAAAACATATCTGTATTTAGCCGACTATTTCTTTGCAAACAGAGTATATGACAAAGCACAGGCTTACTATGATAGTACGGTAGCTTTTATTCCTAATGACTTTCCAAATGCGGACAAAATAAAAGCCCAGCACGCCGTTTTATCCAAACTTATAGAAAACATTGAAACCATAAAACTACAAGACAGTTTATTAGCCCTTAGTCTATTGGATAAAGATGTTCTGGATAAAAAAATCACGAAAATCATTGAGGCAGAGAAGGAAAAGAAACGTCTTGAGGAAGAAGCACTAGCGATACAACGCGAACAAGAGCGACTGAATCCAACAGCTGGAGGTGGATTACCAACACCAGGAGGCGCTGCCTCAGGTGGATTGTGGTATTTCTACAATCAAGCTTCAATTGCAAGAGGAAATACCGATTTTATACGAACTTGGGGTACGCGGGCAAAAGGTGACTGGTGGCGATATATAAACAAAGCGGTTGTAGAAAATGCCGTTCCAAAACAACCCTCTGTTAATGATCCGGAAGAACTAGAAGATGACCCAGATACGTATAGCGGATCTGCTGATGAAGAACAAAAGAAGGCACTTGCCGGCCTTGACGAGGAAAAACTAAAATACTACGCTCCTATTCCGTTTAGTGCGACTGCAAAACTTATAGCTGAGAAGAAGATTCAAGATGCTTACCTGGGCATAGGAAAGGTATATTATGACGACTTGAAGGAGTACCCAAAGAGTATCGAAAGTTTTAAGACTTTACTTCAACGATTCCCTACGACCAGACATAAACCAGAAGCCTTGTTTTACCTATCAAGAGCATCAAACGAAACGGGAGAAGCTGATGCTTCAGCTGCATATGCACGTCAAATAGCAGAAGAATATCCGGAAACTCCTTTTAATCAAGTGTTAAACGCAAAGGAGATTGTTGAAGATTCAAAAGATGCCGAAGTAGTTGCTTTGTATCAAAAAATGTATGAATCTTTTCAGAATAATAATTTCGATCAGGTTTTTGCTATTAAAAAACAGATAGATAGAGAATACCCAGGAAATAGTATACAAGGAAAAATTGACTACCTCAATGCACTTGCCATTGGAAAAACGAAAGGCAAGGAAGCTTATTTGAGAGAATTAGAAATAGTTAGAGATAATTATACTGGAACAGAAATAGGTGACATGGCAGCTTTTACAATACGCCTGCTTACCGAGCAAAACGATGCCCCCGGAGCTTCTAAAGCATCGATTTTTAAAGAAAAGTCGAATGAACTGCATTATTACGTAATAACAGGGAAAACCACAAAAGAGAAGGATGTGCAGCTTCAGATTGATGAATACAATAA
>JBEAPG010000103.1:0-6341 GCA_041164545.1 Bacteroidota bacterium | reverse complement strand
AGATAAAAACCAACTCATTTACCTCCATGCACAAGTACAAGTGGTAGATTTTTATGCCAAATATGGTTTTAAAAAAGTAGGAAATGAGTTTGTAGAAGCAAATATTCGCCACTACAAAATGGTGTATTCTCCTACATCTCCTTAACCCAAAGTGGTAGTCCAGAAGACTTTAGCTCATTTACTAACTCACCAGCAGTTTTCTTGTCGGTAAAGAATCCTAAATGTACATAATATCTTCCGGTTCTTGGATCCAACTTCTGAAACGCCTTATATCCTTTGCCTTTTAGCGTAGCTATGTGCGCATCTGCTGCTTCAGTAGTGTTAAAGCTTCCCGCAATTACGTAATATTTAGCATCACTCGATCCAGAAGTTTTTGGAGTAGTAGTTTTAGTTGGAGGTTCTTGTTTCGATGGTGTTTCTAAAACAACAGTATCGCGTTTTGTTTCTGCTACTAGCACCTTTAAGTCTTCGATGTCTTTTTCTAATGACTTTATTTTTTTATCATTTTTAGCCATTAATTCATCTGTTGCTTTTGTATCTACTTTTGGCTTTCCGAGGTCAAATTTTAACATTATTTCGTGGGTGTTTCCCAACGCACTTCGCATTGCATTAGTAGTTATATCAAATGCATATCCAGCTGTAATATTAGGAGCAACTTGAGCACCAATCATAGTACTAAAAGACATACCATCTCTATATGCTAATCCAGCGTATCCTTTGTCTAACCAATTGAAAAACACATTTATGTCTGCCTGTCCTGGAGCAGTTTGTGTCTTGCGATATAAAATAAATGGTTCAATTTCGAAATTATCACTCACCTCGAATTTATATCCCATATTTAACATCCAATGGCGAGCTAAATTATAGAATGATTTCTGATCTAAATTATTGGCAAAAGCTGTGCGGTTTTGTAAAACTTGTAAGCTGGCAAGTCCAAGACTAAATTTACTTAGTTCTAAGTTTGCACCTAAGTTACCATCCATGGTTATACCACCTTCAGAACCCAAAAGTTGAACTACTGGGTCATTGTAGCTAATCAGATTAAAATTATTGGCATTAAAACGATTATCAATGGCAGATAGTCCTAAACCAAAACTAAGGGTTCTATCATCACCCAAATCAATGTGATATGCATAACTGCCTGTAATAGAGTTTGTTCTAAATAAGTTTGTGTTGTCATTATAAACATACAAACCGAAGCCAGCATTATTTTCCTCACCTCTGCTTTGCAATGTGGCCGCATATGTACCGATAGCATTGGACAATCCGGTAAATTGTTTTCGGCCTACAAGACCCACACTAGTTCCACGATCTAAACCGCTTTGTGCTGGATTGTAGATAAAGGAATTAAAATAATATTGGCTAAATAGCGGAAGTTGCTGTGCATTACTAGTGAACAGCGCTGCTATTGCTATGGTAAATAGTATTAATTTTTTCATTTTTGGGTATTTCTAATAATTTCTAAGGTACCTCTCAATGGATCTAAAATTCCATTATTAAACTCAATTACGTAAACATATGTTCCATCGGGCAACGGTTCGTCATTAAATGTACCTTGCCAGTTGTTCTGATAATTATCAGAACTAAATACTTCCCATCCCCAGCGATTAAACACGTGGACATTTGCATTGGCCAAATCCGGAACTGCGCTTAAGTCCCATGAATCATTGTGTCCGTCGTTATTTGGAGTTATTAAATTATGCACCGGGATTTTTATAATTTGGTTCACATATACATTTACACTATCAAAAGCACTACATCCGAAACTATTCGTAACTTTTACCAAGTAGCGAGTGTCTTCCGTTGGCGTTGCGATAGGGTTTGCAATTTCTGCATCTGTCAATGAACCTGCGGGAGACCATAAATAGGCCGATCCACCTGTGGCTATTAAAGGTGCGGAAAATCCTTTGTCTATGGTGGTGTCCATACCTGCATCGGCTGTTGGTGTAGGAGCAATATATATTTCTATGGTGTCTGAACTCGAGCAACTATTTCCTGTATATCCTGTTACAATATACTCTCCAATAGTATTTAGCGATCTTGTTCTGTCTGTGTTTCCATCATTCCATAGGTAGTTAATTCCGCCTGATGCTACTACCGTAATAGAATCTCCATCACATATGGTAACAGGGCTAGAAAGATTTAAACTAATATTAGGTGTATCGGTATAAGCAATAGTTTGGTTAATTGAGTCCACACAGCCAAAATCTGATTCTGTATATAGTGTAACTTTGTATGTGCCCTTTGCTGCAGGAGTGTAACTCCACGTGGTTTGAGGTGAAGATGTAAGGGTGTCAAATTTCCAATTACGCATTAAAATTGTTCCAGACGAAATAGTGGAAACATCACTCAAACTGATTGTGCCTGGGAAGCAAGGGACATTTAAATCTATACTTGATTCTGGAATTGGTTTAATTGTAACGATTTGAGAAATTGTGCTTTGGCTGTTTAACGAATTCCAAACGGTGAGTTCTACTAAAAAATCGCCATCTGTCTGATACGCAAAGGTTGGATTTTCAAGGGCTGAAGTGTCTGCAGCTACTCCAGTTCCAAAAATCCACTGATACCTAACAATTGTACCAATTGGTGTAGTTGAAGTGTTTACAAACGAAATTGGATTTTTTTCACAACTCCCCACAAAATAGTAAGAAGCGGTTGGATCCTGAGCCCGAATACTGCCAAAAATTAAGAGCAAACCCAGGCAGGTTACAAGTCGTAGATAGTGTTTCATTTTAAAATTTAAAAAGCAAAAGTGCAGATTTTAAGTCAAATATTTAAATATTAATACATTATGTGGAGAGCCATAGTAGTTATTTGTATGCTTTTTACTTAAAAAAAGAGGATTAACTTCACTTTTAGCTTTATCACTGACGAAACAAAATCCAAAAAATAGTACTTCAAACAATCCATATTATCTTCGCTGCGTTTACGTAGTATGAAATCCCAACAGTTAATAAAAGCAGGTAGAATATTTCTTAGTTTTATGTTCTCGTTTTCGGCAATTAGTAAGCTGATTTCTATGCCCTTTTTTGATGGCATGGTAGCCGAATTATTTCTCGGAGAAGATTATTTCAACAAACCCGGAGCTATGTTTTGGGTGCAGTTATTAGTAAGAATTTTGGTAGCTGCTGAGCTTGTTTTGGGTGTGGCTCTATTGCAAAATAAGGGATTTAAGAAATGGGTTTTGCCGGCCACTATGCTTATGTTGCTCCTTTTTACTATCCATCTATTTTATGAAGGATTCAGTAAGCCAAACGGTTTTACAGAAGGAAATTGCGGATGTTTTGGTGATGTTTTACCAATGAATAATCTTGAGTCTATCCTTAAAAATATAGCAGCTATGGTGGTAGGTATATTTGTATGGATGAGCTACAAAGACCATAATCGTTTTGCGAGTTGGGTGTCGCCGCTTTTAGTGGGATTGGTGACTATGTTTACACTTTCATTTGGCATAAAAAGTTTTGAACCAAGTGAGGCGACTAGTGAAATAACTGCCTTTGAGCAAACTACAGATTTGGATACAAACACGACTGCTCCAATGCCAGAAGATGAAGTAGTAGAAGAAACAATAGAAAAACTAAAAGGAGATGAGGCAAGCAAATCACTAGCATCAGAAGGTGCAAAAAAAGATGTGCAAGTAGAAGCGCCTGCCAAATCTGAGCCTGCTGCAGCTCCCAAACCGTCGTCAAATAAAACGATGGATTTGCTTTATCAATATGCTCCAGCAATACAAAAAGTGGACTTAACCAGAGGAAATAAATTGGTTTGTTTGTTTAGCATGACTTGTAGCCACTGCCAAGAGACCTTTGCGGACTTTTGTGCAATGAAAAGCAGCGGTAAACTACCACAATTGTACCTTGTAAATTATGGTACGGAATACGAGCAAAAATATTTTTTTAGTCAAGCGGGAAATTGTAAGGATAACCACTCACTTATTCAAAACTA
Organism: Bacteroidota bacterium; assembly: GCA_041164545.1. GTDB lineage: Bacteria > Bacteroidota > Bacteroidia > NS11-12g > UBA9320 > UBA9320. The sequence goes on along the minus strand of JBEAPG010000103.1, from coordinate 2,396 downwards.
CCCAGATTTTAAGCGAATGCTAGAAGGAGAGACCTATCCAAGAATTTTGTATTTCAAGGATGGGAAAATTGTAAAATCGTGGAATGTAGATACATATCAAAAAGAGGATTTTATGAAGTATTTCGGAATAGAAGCAATCGCAGAACCCAAGAAAAGTGGTGGTCTAGAGCTAGAACTTGGCGACTCGCCTTGGTAAAAGCCCTTTTCCGTTAATAGCACAAACTATTTAATCATCTAATTTTATACTCTAGTCCAAATCCAACTTGGTGAAGTATAGGGATTTGAGCATATTCTTTCATCATACTGGTCATTGACTTATTAAGTGAATAACTACCCCAAATATTCCATTGACTAGATATTGCATATTTAGCGCCCAATTCTGCTTGAGTTTGCCATAAAATAGGATTGAGATATGAAGCATTATTTGCTAAAGGAAGTACAATTAATTCATCTTTTTCTTCCGAAATACTAACCCCATAGAGACCGCTTGCTTTTTGTAAAACAGCCATGTTTAGGCCCATTTGTCCAAAGGCAGATATTCTGTTTTTAGATAGCTGATATTGAACATGCAACGGAATGTTTACATAGTTGAATTGTGTTTGGCAATTTGGGCAATCAATTTGTGTTGTAGTTGTCCCTACAGAATCTATTTCTTTTTTGATAAGCGATACCTTCTTACCGCGTGGTGTTTCGGTATATTGATCTTCAATAAGTCTGTATCCGGTTGTGTAGATCCACGTTGTTTCTGAAGTTTCAAAGTTGGTTTGTTCATTTAACTGGGTAAAACCAATACCGGTTCCAAATGACCAATTGTTTCGTTTTAATCTAACTTGTACGCCCATATTTTGCGATTCCATTGGCATTTGCGAAGCAGTAAGAGTAGCTAAACTAGTGCTTAATTCCTTTTGGTAGTTTACGGTATTAGCGTAAATACCAACGTACAAACTCCATTTTTTGGGTGGAAAAAGTGGAGCAATTTGAGTATAAGTAGGAAATGAAGTTGCATAGTCAAAACGGAGTGCATTAGAAGATGTAAGCGCTATAGTTTCCCAAGAAAAAGGTATTGAAGTGTCAACTTGTGGAATTAAAATTTCTTCCTTTGGTAAATTAGGAACGTTTTCTTCGGCAGTAGTCAAAGAATTGAATTGGAGGGGTAGTATTGGTGTTAAAGTTACCGTTTTTGCTATTTCATTTCCTTTGATTGAAGAATGTGATTCAACTACGTCTTCGTTCTGTGGGATATTGGATTGAATGGGTAGATTTTTGGTAATCATTTGATTTACTTTGGTTTGAGGGGCTTGGTTGGAATCGTATAACCATAATCCAACTGCAGAGCTTCCTGCCAATAGCAGAAGTATAAGTGCTAGTTTTGGCATGGTAAACCAGCCTGTCTTTTTCTGTTGGTCCAACAGGTTTTCCATCTGCTGCCAATGCGCATCCGAATAGGCTAGGCCTTTGTTTGACAATTTATCTTTAAATATTTTATCTATTCTACTCATTTTAACTTAATATTTAATTCCAACTTTCTGGTATCTTTGATTTCCGCTTCATCTAGCGCTAGTTTCAGTCTTTTTCTGGCGTCGCTCACGTGCCATTTGCTTGTGCCCTCTGATATGGACAACATCTCGGCAATTTCTTTATGTTTAAAACCGTCTATTGCATACAAATTGAACACTTTATCGGTCATAGCTGGCAGTGATTTCAGCAGGTCAAATAGAGCTTCAGCATCAAGTTTTTGTTCGCCTTCATTCCAGTCTACATCGTACAGTGGTTCCTCATCCATAGTTAGTTGCATCGTTGTGATGTAGTGTTTTTCTTTTCTGAATTCGTCAATAAAGTGGTTAACCAAAACATTTCTTATCCAAGTCGCTAATGCATAGTTTGAATTATAGCTTTCTATGTTTTGCAATACTTTTAGAAAACCCATATTCATTCTGGAAATAGCGTCTTCCTCATTTTGTGTATATCGCAAAGCTAAGCTGCTCATTAGCGGAAAGTAGCGTTTGTACAGCTCGTTTTGAGCTCTACGATCCTGCTTTTTGCATTTTGCTATAATTTCGGTTTCAGTCATATATATGCTTAAAGGGGCAACACGAATCGTGCGCCCCTTTTTAGCTATTCGTTCTCCTTATTTCTGGATTACTATTCGTTCCATTTTTACTTTTTCGGCTAATTTTAGTTCTACATAATACAAGCCATTTGGCAAGTTACTTAAGTCTAAATCTACTATTTGCGTGGACGAAGTAATATTATTTTCTGAGACGTACACTTGTTGACCCACATTAGTCAAAACCGTAGTCAGCAATTGGCCTCTTTCGCTGGTGTTAATATTTAATTTAACCAATCCAGTACTTGGATTTGGGAATAATTTCACATTTGCGTTTAAGCTAAAAGTA
>JBEAPG010000102.1:0-6346 GCA_041164545.1 Bacteroidota bacterium | reverse complement strand
TAATTGCTGGGGTTTTTAAAGTAGGTGTATTCGGTGCCGCCAATATTACTAAAAGTAGAAAGTCGCAAACCATACCTCACATTTAGTCTTTCATTAAACTTGTAGTCGTGATCTACGTACCATCCACTTTCAAATGCTCTTCTTTTTTCTATTTGAAGTGGTTCAAATAGCGCTTTGGATTCTTCGTTTCTTGGGCTGAATAATCCTGGATTAAATCGGTGATAAATAGCTTGGGCACCAAAGTAAAGTTTGCTGTTGGAACTTATAAAATTTGTCCAATCCGACTTTATATAAATGTCGTTTATGGCTTGGTCTAGTCCAAAGTTTGCATTTTCTGCAAATTTTACTTCAAAACCGTATTGAAAATCGCTGTAAACAAGGCTTGTGTTTACAAAAAACTTGTCGTTAGCTAAGTGATTCCATCGCAAAGTAGCCGTTGCATTCCCCCAGTTAAGTGAAAACAACTCGCTCAAACCCAGCACATCTCTGCCAAAATATCCACTTACATATAATCTGTCTTTATCGCTTAGTTGATAATTTGCTTTTAAATTCAAATCGTAAAAGTAAAGTCGGCTGTTTCTAACATTTGTATCAGGCGCCAGCGGTAAGAAAATATCTGCATAACTTCTTCTTCCCGCAATCATAAAACTGCTTTTGTCTTTTACTATTGGGCCTTCTAGAGTAAGTCTGCTTGAAATAGTGCCTATCCCTCCAATAGCTGCTAACCGTTTACTGTTGCCATCTCGCATTTTTATATCTACAATGCTTGAAAGCCTGCCTCCGTATTTAGCAGGAATGCCGCCTTTGTATACCTCCAAATCCTTTACAGCATCTCCATTAAAAACACTAAAAAAGCCTAATAGGTGCGATGCATTATATACCGTAGCTTCATCCAATAAAATTAAATTTTGATCTTGTGACCCTCCTCTTACATTAAAACCGGAATTTCCCTCGCCTGCAGATTGAATGCCAGGCATAAGCGTTATCGTTTTTAGAATGTCAACCTCTCCAAAAATCACGGGTATTTCCTTAATTTTTGCCGTCTCCATTTTTACCACGCTTATTTGTTTGTTCTCTACCTTTCTTTCTATTGCTTTGGCGCTCACCACTGCGGTTTTCAACTCATTGGATGATGAGGTGAGTTCTACATTTATGGTTTTGCTTTCCGTAAGATTTATAGTTTTTACCAAGTCATTGAAGCCTAGATATTTGTAAGTTATTGTATATGTTCCTTTTTCTAAGGATAGGGAATAAAATCCATACTCATTGGTAATGGCACCGCCTCCACCTTTCACAATAACGGTTGCACCTAGCAGCGTCTCTCCATTAGAACCGTCGGTAATCCTGCCACTAATGGTAAATGCTTGCGCAAAGGATAATTGTGCAATTGCTATTAATACTAGGCTGAAAATAAATTTCATAGATTGATTTTGTTTCAATGGTTCAAACGTATGATAGCTCTTATTGTTTCAAGACTTGATTCGTTTATGCGTGTTTAAAATAAGACGAATTATACTCTTCGTGTTTAAACTAAACCATCATATTTGCAGCCTTTATGGTTTATATTCTTTTTGTTGTTGGGTTTTTTGCTCTCATAAAGGGTGCAGATGTGTTAGTGGTCGGTTCAGCATCCATAGCCAAAAAGTTTAATGTGTCTGACTTAGTAATTGGCCTAACCATTGTGTCTATGGGCACATCTATGCCCGAACTAATTGTGAATATTTTAGCCAGCGTTTCAGGTGCGGCGGATATTGCAATAGGTAACGTGGTTGGGTCTAACATTTCAAATATTTTGCTCATACTCGGCATAGCAGCTGTCATCTATCCACTTCGTATCAAAAACAGCACGGTGCTTTCAGAAATTCCCTATTCTCTAATTGCATTGTTGCTTGTGGCTTTTGCAGCTAACGCACCCATTTTTAACCCTAATTATGAATTGCTCATTAGTCGGGGAGACGGTGTGGTGTTTATGTTGTTCTTTGGTCTTTTTATGGCCTACATTATAAAATTAACCAGAGAAGGAAGGTCTGAACTCATAGAAGAAGCTCCGGAGGAAATATTGCCTATGGGTAAGTCAATCTTGTTCGTAGTGTTAGGCATTGTGGGCTTGTTTTTAGGAGGAAAATGGGTGGTAGACGGAGCTGTAGCTATCGCTTCGTCGTTTGGCTTGTCCGAAAAACTTATAGGTCTAACTATTGTAGCAGTGGGTACATCGTTGCCAGAATTGGTAACAAGTGCCGTAGCAGCTTACAGAAAGAATACAGACATTGCAGTAGCCAATGTTATCGGTTCCAATATCTTTAACCTACTTTGGGTATTGGGCATAAGTGCACTTATTAAGCCTATGCCTTTTGACCCTGCTATCAACTCAGATTTTATCGTCCTAATTATTGCAACTTGCTTAATTATCTTTAGTTTAATGACAGGCAAAGCAAAAAATGAAATGGGAAGACCGACCGGCATTTTCTTCTTGATGTGCTACGTTGCTTATGTTTGTTTTTTAGTTTGGAGGGGTTAGTTGTAAACCCGTTTCGTCCATAGCTCAATCTATGAAGCAAAATCTATTTGCATTTGTCTAAATTTGGTTACCTTTTACAAACAAGATTATGAATAGAACTTTACTTTTTAGCTTCGTTTTGATTTGTTCGACCAGTGTATTCGGTCAAACATCCGCAGTTTTAGATGCGAACAACACCTCTATAGTAGTTAGCGGAAAAGGGCAAATGATACTGCAAGGTGATAAGAAAGCATATGTAGTTCCCAAAAAAGAAAAAGAGACGGATTTGGAACGAAGTACAATATATGCCAGTGGTTTATGGCTTGTAGGTACGGATGATAAAGGCAAATTACACGCTGCCGCTGCTACCTATGGGCAAAAAGGTAGTGACTTCGCGGCTGGTCCAAGCTCCTTTAGCAAAACGGTGACACAAACCAGATACGATAAAGTATGGAAGGTAACAAGAGAAGACATTGCAAAACATTGCTTAAATCCCAAAAACCCGATTGATGCCATTAAAACTTGGCCTGGAAATGGCGACACTTCTATTGGGGAGCCATGGCTCCTTGCTCCATTTGTAGATATAAATGATAATTCGAAATATGAACCCGAGTTGGGCGATTACCCAAAAATTAAAGGAGCAATATCGGCTTATTGTGTGTATAATGATAATCTGGACTATCATCCCGAATCTAAAGGAGTGAAACTGAATGTAGATGTACACCAGCTGTTTTATCAAGAAGACCTGAATTGTTTAGATGGAATATTGGACCACACAAATCTGGCCTGGTTTAAAATTGTAAACCGTTCAAAAAACACGTACACGGACTTGCGAATTGGCGTTTTTATGGATTTTGATTTAGGATATTATGGCGATGACTACTTCGGCACCGATACACTTAGAAATATGAGCTATGCTTATAACGGTGACATTTTTGATGATGGACCACTTGGTTATGGTTTAAACCCTCCTGCTCAGGGAGTTAAGTATTTAAATCAACCTTTAGCTGCATCGTTGTCTTATAATAATAACTCCAATAGCATAAATGGTAACCCCGCGTCTGATTCTAACTTTTACTTTTTCCTTCAAGGTAAAAATTACATCGGTGAATATTTTTGGCAAACCCGCGAAACAGTAGATGGAATTGACACCATTTACAGTCCGTTTTATCTCGCAGGAGATCCGGTAACCAGCACAGTTTTGGTTGACAATACTCCGTCAGATAGGCGAGGTATTTCTGCCATCGGTCCCTTTACTCTACCGCCAAACGAATCTATTTGTTTCGATATAGCCTATATCTACGCTCGAGCAACTTTTGGCAGCAACTTGCAATCTGTTAAATCGTTGCAAGACGTAGCCGACCATGTTCAATTTGCATATAATCAGGATTATAACGGCTGGAAAAGCTATGAATGCCAGGAAAACGAGGTAGCTTCTGTTAACGAAATACAAAAAAATCAAATCAATATCTACCCCAATCCTACATCGGGAATTGTAATGATTAGTCTACCTCTAGGTGAAACTTTTGAAGTGTATAACGCTCTCGGAGAACAGTTGTTAAATGTAAAAAGGTCTGATAATCAGGTAGATTTAACAGAGTATGCAAATGGGATATATTTTGTTAAAACACGGTTTGACACGTTTAGACTTATAAAACATTAAGTAAATAGCCCTATTTTTGAGTGATATGAACAAGACTTTTACGCTGTTGCTTGTATTAATTGCCAATTTTATGTTTGCTCAAGATGCGATGTTTTAGCAAAAAAACAGCGTGCAAAGTCATTCCAATCACACGAAATATCTGCGACTTGATTTATAAAAGGACTGAAAAAAGATTCAAAAACGGCAGATGTGTTGAATGCGTTGTTGTAAATTCGATTTTCTGTAGGGTTCGTGCCTCCGAGGCACGAACCTGCGGGAACGAACCTACAAATCCATTGTAACCTTAAAAACCGTTTCGCCAACGGCCTTCAATGTGTTTTTGTCAATAGACTCCATGTTGTCTTTGTGGGTATGCCAAAAATCCCCAAAACCTGTATTGTTTTTTACATCATAATGAATAATGTCCAATGTAGGGATTCCTAATATGGTGTTTACAAACACGTGGTCATCAACCAAGCTTCCTCCTTGGTAGTTTATAAAATATTTGCCGTGACCAAGGTCAGAAGCTGTTTCCCATACTTTTAACACATAAGGTCTGGCATATTGCCATGAGTTGGCTTCAATAGCAAAAACTGCGTCTTTTGGGCCTACCATATCCAACAATATACCAAATCTGGCTACGTAGTTTTTCTTGTGCGGATTGCGTGCCCAATATTGAGACCCCAAGCACCAGCTTTCGGCTGCACCTCTCCTGTCTCCCATATCTTCTGCATCAAAAAAAACAATATCCACTCCCGCATCGGGACTTTGTAGTTGTAATTGACGCGCAACTTCCAATAAAACGCCAACTCCACTCGCGCCATCATTTGCCCCGTCGGCTGGCTGGTTCGGTCTTTCAGCGTCTTCATCTGCTTGCGGTCGCGTATCCCAATGTGCACATAGTAAGATTCGCTTCGTTTTTTCTGGATGAATAACGCCTATAATATTGTTGATTGTTACATTCTTACCCTTGTAGTCTTGCGCATTTCCCACTTGTATAAAGGAAGTGTCGCAGTAAGCAGCCAATTTGTTTTGCAAATAGGTGGCACACATTCCATGAGACATGCTTCCTGGCACTCTTGGACCAAAGTCTACTTGTTTTTGAATGAATGAAAAAGCACTGTCCGCATCAAACTTTACCTCGAACTTTGGCTTTGAAGGCGTGTTAACGGGATTGTCATTTCCACCCTTACTTGGTTCTTTACAACCTGCCCATATTGAGCCAAAAATAAATAGCGCAATGAATATGTTAAATGCTTTCATTAGTTTAGTTTATACGACGTGCCTTCTCTACTGTCCATCAATTCTATGCCTGCTTCCATAAGTTCATTACGAATCTTATCAGCAGTCGCCCAGTCTTTATTAGCCTTAGCTTGTGCTCTAAGATCAATTACCATTTGCATAACGGCATCTAGCGTGTTAGTATTTCCTTCTTCTTCTGGTTTTAAACCCAATACGTCGAATACAAAGGTGGTAAATGTGTCTGCCAAAACTTGCTTATGCTCACTTGAGATAGTCATTTTGTTCGCATCTATTTCATTTATCCACTTGGCAGATTCAAAAAGTGTTGCAACAACTTGCGGCGTGGCCAAATCTTCATTCATTGCTTCATATAACTTAGCTTTCCATGCAGTTGTATCAACTTCGCTAGTTTGTGAAACAGGCAAATCTTTTACCTTTTTGGCAGCATTCATCAATCGTTTGTATCCTTTTTCGGCTGCTTGCAATGCTTCATTGCTAAAATCAAGTGTACTTCTATAATGCGCTTGCAATAAAAAGAATCGCAAGGTCATAGGGCTGTAGGCTTGTTCGAGCAAATGATGGTTGCCGCTAAATAACTCCTCTATCAACACGCCATTATTTAGGCTCTTTGCCATTTTCTGGCCATTGATGGTAATCATATTGTTGTGCATCCAATACTTTGCTGGTGCTGTATGATTGCAGGCTTTGCTTTGGGCAATTTCACTTTCGTGGTGCGGAAATAATAAGTCCATACCACCGGCGTGTATGTCAAACTGTTGGCCAAGGTATTTGGCGCTCATTGCTGAACATTCGATATGCCAACCAGGAAATCCTTCGCTCCATGGGCTGTTCCATTTCATTATGTGTTCAGGACTTGCTTTTTTCCAAAGAGCAAAATCATTTGGGCTTCGCTTTTCTTCCTGCCCTTCTAGGCTTCTTCTTTCCTCTCCTGCTCCTGCTATCAA
>JBEAPG010000101.1:0-6381 GCA_041164545.1 Bacteroidota bacterium | reverse complement strand
GGTTTTGGAGGTCAAGAATTAATGCAATATACCACTTGGATGAATGGCCTGAATTTAGCCTATCAACCCAACAAGAAAACAGATCTAAAACTAAATTTATCTGCTTTCAACACTACGGAGCGTGAGCATTTTACTGTGGAAGGAGCGTATCGTTTGTCTGAATTAGAAACCAACTTAGGTTCTGATAATTTTGCCAATGAGAAACAATTATTGGGCTTTGGTTACTTTATAGATCACGCAAGAAATGACTTGCAAGCACAAGTTTATTCTGCCGCACATAGAGGTAAATATTTCATGCATAATTCAACAATTCAGTGGGGAGTAAGATATACCTACGAAGTAATAGATGATAAACTAAAAGAGTGGAGATACAATGATAGCAGCGAATATAATATAAGCACCACCTACGATAGCAGCTTGAATAACAGGATAATCCTAGATGAGTTTTTGAAAGCGAATATCAGTCTGCAAAGTCATAGACTAATGGGTTTTGTACAAAACACACAAAAACTGAATAGTGCGTATAACGTAAGAGCTACTTATGGTATTAGATCCAACTTTTGGAGTTACAATCAAGAAAAGGTAGTCAGTCCACGTGTTCAACTATCATTCGAACCCAATAAAAAATTCAACGATAGCTTGCCAAGAGGGAGCTCAGATACACTGAAAAAGAAAGATTGGCTACTCAAATTTGCTGCAGGATATTACTATCAACCGCCATTCTATAGGGAGTTAAGAAATTTAAATGGTGAATTAAATCCCAATCTTAAAGCACAAAAATCTATCCATTTTGTAGCTGGTGGAGATATGAATTTTAAGGCGTGGGGTCGTCCATTTAAGTTTATGGGTGAGGCATATTACAAGCACTTAGACAATTTAGTTCCTTATGTAATAGATAACGTTAGAATTCGCTATTTGGCGGAAAATTCTTCACAAGGGTATGCTACTGGCATAGACACCAGACTAAACGGTGAATTTATTGAAGGTATTGAAAGTTGGTTTAATATTTCGTTGTTGCAAACAAAAGAAAGACTGTATTATACAGACGCAAATGGAAGTGAACAGTTGAGTGATTGGTTAAGACGTCCGACGGATCAACGCGTTAATTTCTCCATTTTATTTCAGGATGAATTGCCACAAAACCCAAGTTACAAGCTAAACTTAGCTTTGGTATATGGTTCTAATGTTCCTTTTTACTTTGACGCAAATAATCGTGAAAAAGCAGGATTTCAAATTCCAGCATATCGCCGAGTAGATATTGGTTTTTCTAAAGTGCTGATAGATACAGATACCGAAAATCGTCCCCGTTGGCTTAAAAATGCAAACTCACTTTGGATGAGTTTGGAGGTGTTTAACCTCTTGCAAGTGGATAATACCATCTCCTTTGTTTTGGTTAAAGATTTTCAAAATAATGTGTTTGGAGTACCTAATTACTTGACGGGCAGAAGGCTTAATTTGAGGTTTATACTCAAGGTATAGTATCACCTATTAAATCAAAAAACTATGGGGCTGAGTAGACTGCTTCGTTTAAAAAATTTGAGAGAATATCAAATAATAACTTTTATCACAACATACTCTTGATAGATTCCTCTGTGCTTATAAATCTCAATAAATCAGATAAGTGCCTTTTTATTATTCAGCGATCAATACGAAATTCTTTTACTAAATTTAGGCAAATCGATTGCAAGATTCTCAATTTAAACTTTGCCAAAATGCAGCGAGTTATAGTGGTCTTGCCAGTTCGGGTATTTCATCTTCAAATATCACTTCACTTATTTTGGGGTCTGATTTTGCAAAGCGAATAAGTATTTCGAAATCACCTTTATGCACCAACATTGTCCGTTCAACATTAGCAGATTTGGTATAGCTTTTTCCATCCACAAAGTAGGTGTAAACGACTTGTTTTTGTTTAGATAGTTCTTGGTTTACATGGGCCCAATAAAATTCGAAATGATTGTCAAGCAAATAACTCTTTCGGTATTCATTCAGTCCGATTATGCCGAAAGGTCCTAGTAGAAGTATAATGGCAAATGCCCACGCAATATTTCGCTCATAGTTAAATGACATTGCTTGGTCCACGCTTTTTACAGTGAAATAGGTGTACAATTCGTTCGCACCAACGGCCACACCCGTTACAAAAGCAGCAGTACCCACTATAATGTAAAATAAGTCAAAGCCATGATAGAGTACAAAATAATGAGAATAAACAAGCTGTAACCCGGTTAGAATAAGAAGTATAATTCCAATCCAACGAAGTGCAATAGGAAAGCGAGCTGTACTAGCTAAGTATTCCTCTTTTATTTTCAACTTTCGTGCTTCTTCTTTCCGCTTTTTTCTTTCCGCAAAACTTAAACTCTGCCAGTAACTCGGTTTAGGTTTTCTCCTGTTACTTTGTTGTTCTTCGTAAGTGTAAGCAAGTCTAAGTTGCTCATCGTATGCTTGTTTCTTAGCTTCATTACCAATTATATCCTTGGCTTGATTTAGGTATTTTGTAATCTCTTCACCATCTGCACCCGGGTATATATCGGGATGATATATACGAACCAACTTTTTGTATGCCTGTTTCACTTCTTTTACAGATACATAATTTTCTAGCTCGAGTATTTTATAATAATTAACCAAGTTTTATTGCTTTTAAGCCGAGTAATTAGAGATTATTTGGCATTGCAATTGCAAGTATAAAATTAAACAACGTCTTTTGGCGTTTTAACATTATTGTATATGCGAATAATTCTTTCTCTCTTTATTTTATCGTGTTTTGTTGATGGATTTAGTCAAAAACTGGGCAGTTCTTCTCATAATTTTGGTAAAGTAAAAGATTGGAACAATCCTATTTTTACAACCACATATACCAATACTTCAGGTGAAAAGCAGTTTTTTTTACCTACCAATTATTCCCCAGATTTTAGAATAAATTTTGAAAAAGATATGTTGCAACCGGGTGAAACTACTACGGTTCAAATGCAATATTTTACAGAAGAGTTTGGTAGATTTAGCAAGCAAATAAAAGTATACGTTAGTACGCAAGACGATCCATTACTTTTTAACCTTAGTGGGAATATTGTTTCAATTCATCCAGATGCCTATACCGTTTGTCCTAGGATTGAAAATATAGATTTAGCTTATGGAGGAGGCTTCAATCATAACTTAAAGGTGTATGATGCGAAGACAAAAGAGCCTGTTAGAGACTTTGAAATTACGATAATTACAGACAATAGTAAAGAGCGATTTAGAAGCCCAACTTCGCAGGTGGTGCTTAGACGAGAAAGCCCAGATAGATATACTTTTGAGATAGATAAAGAAGAATACAAAATCGCTAGAAAAGAGGCGTATGTAAGTAGAAACTCACCTGAAACAATTATTTATCTAGAACGCGAAACCAAAGAAAAAGAAGACTATTTTGATTTTAACAAGCCAGATAAAAAACAGGATGAGGAAATTTTAGCATCCAATACCACAACTCAAAAAGAAAACGAAAAAAGTGAAAGTCAAGAAGGGTTTGAATCAAACCAAGGCAAAAAGTATGGTATAGACGAAGACATAGCTTCTTCTAAAGAGAATAAAGACGATGTCCCCTCAGGTAATGAGCAAACACAAAGTGGATTGAGCTGGAAGGATAAAATAGCGCGAAACACAAAGACTAAAGAAGATGAGCCAAAAAAAGACACTAATAGTGAGGACACAAGCGAGTCAGATACAGAAAAAATAGATAAGGGGAATGAACCAGAACCTCCCGTAGTTGTAACACCACTAAAAGAAGATAAACCTAAACCAGCCACTCCAATTGGCGATTTTACTTCAGATGGTTTGTTAACGAGTAGGTACGCTTTTAACCATATTGTATTTTTGATTGATGTGTCTGGAAGTATGAATCATGAAACCAAACTACCTTTATTGAAGTACAGTATGTATCAGATGATCAATGTTTTGAGGCCAGAAGATAGAGTAAGTATAATCACCTATAGCACAGAGCCAATCGTTTTGGTTAGAAGCATTTCGGGTGCTAATAAACAAGTCCTCAAAGATGCTATTTCTAGTCTAGAAGCAAAAGGCCAATCCTTTGGTAGTGATGGTGTGCAGATGGCATATGATTTGGCCAATGATAATTTTATTTTGGGTGGAAATAACGAGATTATTCTAGCCAGTGATGGTGTGTTTACAATGGAAAATGAGGCAATAAATACATTCAGACTGGAACGAAATATTTCTAAACAAGCATCTGAAAATAACATACGTTTATCGTCTATAGGCTTCGGAAAAGCAAAAAATGCCTTACGTTTTTTACAAGATTTATCTGAAAAAGGAGATGGGAGCTTTATTACTATCAAGTCTGAGGAGCAAGCCCAAACTATTTTGATAGATAATATGATGAAGCATTCGGAAATCAAGGACTAAAAATAGATTTCTGTATTTGTCTCAATTCTAAAAACAAAGAACCTATTTTAAGTTAATTCTCTAATTGTCCATATCTTATCAAATCTTTTCATCATTTTATTATAAGATGCTTCTTGAAATTCTGAATTAACTGTTATGATGAAGTTGTAATACTTATTTAGGTTAATTATTCATTCGATTGCACAATAGCAAATCAAGAAAGATAACTTTGCTGCCTATGGCAAGGTATACAGAGTCTATGTTAAAAGAAGGCGCATTAAGCGATAAAGTATTTTGGGTTACAGGGGGCGGTTCCGGACTAGGAAAATCGATGGTAAAATACTTTGTAGAGCTAGGTGCCAAAGTAGCTATTTCAGGCAGAAGGGAAGAAAAACTTATTGAAGCACAAGAGGAAATAAGCAAAACCAACATATTTCCTGTGGTTTGTGATGTGCGAGAAAGTGGCGAAGTAGATGAGGCATTACAGCAAATCGTAGCTCATTTTGGTATAATCGACGGCTTGGTAAATAATGCGGCAGGTAATTTTATTAGCCCAACAGAGAGACTAAGTCACCGAGCATTTGATATTATTATTGACATCGTTTTAAAAGGAAGTAAAAACTGCACGCTAAGTTGTGGAAAATATTGGATAGAAAACAAGATACCAGCGTCGGTGCTTAATATTGTTACAACCTATGCTTGGACTGGCAGCGGGTATGTCGTACCTTCTGCTACTGCCAAGGCTGGTGTGTTGGCTATGACGCGCTCACTTGCGGTAGAATGGGCAAAATATAACATTAGACATAACGCAATTGCACCAGGTCCGTTTCCTACAAAAGGAGCGTGGGATAGGCTTTTTCCAAAAGAAATGGCCGATAAAATAAAGTTGGAAGATCGTATACCACTCAAAAGGGTAGGAGAGCATCAAGAATTAGCAAATTTAGCGGCATACCTGATGTCAGACTATTCTGCCTATATAAATGGAGAAGTCGTAACTATTGATGGCGGCGAATGGTTGCAAGGCGCTGGCCAGTTTAATGGTATGGAAGCGATAACCCAAGAGCAGTGGGATTTTCTAGAAAAAATTGTAAGAGCAAATCAAAAGAAGTCATAATACTGTTATATAGTTTACAAATAGTAAAGATTTCTTCTAAAAAGGACATTTTTGCTTAACCAGAAATACATCACTAAAATGAGAAAACACTTTACCGCTAAGCGGATTTTAACTGGCTTTTTAACACTTTCAATCTTAGGAACTTATCTAACATCACTTACATATAGTAGCGGAGCACCTAGCTCCAACACAAATGCTCCAGGCGAAAGTAATTGTACTTCTTGCCATAGTGGAAGTTTACAAACGAGCGGTGCCAATTACAATAACATAAGTTTTTCGGGTAATTTTACAGGAGGCGGTTACATCCCGGATTCGACCTATACAATCACATTAAGTTACTCACAATCAGGTAGAAGCAAGTTTGGTTTTCAACTTACTTGTTTAACTTCTAATAACACAATGGCTGGAACATTGTCAAGCACGAGTTCAGCCACTTCAGTAAGCACAGGGAGTGTTAGTGGGGGTACAAGAAGCTATATGAATCACACAAGCAGTGGTAACTCTGGTTCTGGGTCTATTTCTTGGACCTTTCAGTGGAAAGCACCTTCTACCAATGTTGATTCAGTAACTTTTTATTCAATTGTTAATTCGTCAAACAACGGTGGAAGTACAGCAAGTGACATTATAATTGCTCGAGAATTCAAAATTGGGCCATCTTCATTATTGCCAGTAGCCACGGCTTCAGCTTCTACTGCCAATGTTTGTCAAGGCATTGCTGTATCGCTTTCAGGATCGGGAACAAATACACCAACCAATTGGGATTGGACACTTTCAGGAGGCAGTCCAAACTCCTCTACTACGCAAAATCCAAGTGTAGTTTACAACAATCAAGGGACGTATAATGCCATATTGCGTATAAAGAATGCAAAAGGCTGGTCTGCTCCAGATACAGT
>JBEAPG010000100.1:0-6409 GCA_041164545.1 Bacteroidota bacterium | reverse complement strand
ATTTCGAATTCTGCTCACATACGGCTTTTCAGGTCCTAATAAGCTTGACCCAAAATAAGACAGCAAATGGTTTTTTACATGCTGGCCTTGCTTGTAAAGTACCAATGCATCCTTGTGCTTTAGTGTTATTTTAATCAATCGATAGAACGGCGGATAGTTGAATAATTCCCGTTCTACCAGTTCAGATTCATACATGCCTAAGTAGTCATTTTCTACAATTTTTTGAATAATGCTGTGCTCAGGTTTACTGGTTTGTATGTAGACTTGGCCTTGTTCTTTGCGCCTTCCAGCTCGTCCCGCTACCTGGGTAAGCAGCTGAAATGCACGTTCATTCGCCCTGAAATCTGGAAAGTTGAGTAGGTGATCGGCATTAAGTATGCCAACAGTTTGCACATTTTCGAAATCCAGTCCTTTGGCTACCATTTGTGTGCCGATTAACACATCTATTTCCCCTTTGGCAAAGGCATTAATTATTTTTTTATGTGCGTTTTTTAGTCGAGTGGTGTTGTAGTCTAATCGCTTAATTTTTAAGTCTGGAAGATAGAGCGCAAGTTCATCTTCTATACGCTCAGTTCCGTACCCTATAAGCTCTATTCCCGTGTTACCACAGTCATTGCACTTATGTACTACGGGTTGTGTGTATCCGCAATAATGGCAACGCAAATTATCCTGGTATTTATAAAACGTAAGTGATATGTCGCAGTTTTTACACTTAGGTGTCCACGCACATACATTACACTCTAGTACAGGTACATAGCCTTTTTTATTTTGAAATAGAATGCTTTGTTTCCCATTTTTTGCCGTGTTTTCCAACGCATCGAGTAAGGTGTCACTAAATATACCTCGAATTCTTTTTTGTTTTTTTTGCTCTTGCATATCTACCACATTTATAAATGGAAGAATTGCATTGTCATACCGCTCGGTTAATTGGTGCAGTGTAGACTTGTTGTGTTTTGCATTGTAAAAAGATTCCAAAGCTGGGGTAGCACTTCCTAGAATAATGGGTATTTTCTGTTTTGCAGCTATATAAAGCGCCGTATCTCGTGCATTAAAACGTGGTGCAGGTTCATTTTGCTTGTAGCTATTTTCGTGTTCCTCATCCACAATTATGAGCCCAAGATTTGGGAAAGGTAAAAACAATGCACTTCTGGTTCCTACAGTAAGTAGGCTTTTGCCTTTAGCTATCGCAAAATAGACCTCCACCCGCTCGTTGTTGCTAAACTTAGAATGAGAGACCACCAACTTTTCTCCAAAATAGCTTTCTAATCGTGTAATTAATTGGCTGGTTAATGCAATTTCAGGCAGCAGATATAGCACTTGCTTCTCAGCGTCAAGCGTTTCTTTTATAAGATGGGAGTAAACGTGCGTTTTCCCACTTCCGGTTATACCAAAAAGATAGGCAGGCTTACCTTCTTCAAAGCTTTTTTTTATGCTATTGTATGCTGCGTGCTGCTCTTTTTGAAGTGCTTCTTGTTGCAGTTGGTCGCCAGAAAACTGAATTCGAGATTTAACACGTTTGTCTTCAATAAAAATTTCTTTAGTAATCAAAGCATTTACTGCAGAGGCGCTTGCTCCTTTTTTTATAAGTTCTTTTTTCTCTGTTTCACCACTTATGCTGTGGTTAGAGATAAAAGTCATTAAAGCCGCAAGTTGATTTTTGGCGCGAGTTTCAAGTTCGTCAAATAGTTGGTTTAGCTTTTTGTCGGTTTGTACCGCCGGCGCAATGGATATGTAGCTTACTTTTTTTGGTTTGTAAACATCTTCTAAATCCTCTTTTAGAAGTATTGCTCCTTTTTGGTAAAGTGACTTGATGTACTTGTAAATCGAATTGAGTTTTAGCATTTGAGCGGCTTGGCCAATTCGTAGCTCTTTACTGCTTCGTATGCTTTCTAGCAATAAAATTTCCTTCTCATCCAGGTCCACTTCAATTTCATCAAACTCGGGATGCAATATCAATTTCGATTCGCCTTCTAGCTTTAGTCCTGCAGGCATAGCAGCATTATATACTAAGCCAAAGGAGCACATATAGTACCCAGCCATCCAAATCCATAAATTGATTTGATCTGGAGTTACAATAGATTCATTATCAAGAATATCGTATATATACCGTGCTTCGTAGTTTTGAGGTGGCGTTTCTGATATACTAAAAATGAGTCCTGCCATTACCTTTCTTTTTCCAAATGGTACACTTACCCGTTTTCCCACAATTATTTCATCATTTAGCTCGTGCGGAACCCGATAGGTAAACGTACTGTGCAAATTGAGAGGTAGGAGTACTTCAATAAATAGGGTCAGCCTTGTTTCTGCAGTGTCCAAAGAGTGTAATTATTGCTCTAAAATTGCTCAAAGCTAAATTAATTCCAAATAAGTCAAACTATCTTCGCGTTGTATTAGCGAAAAAACAGTTTTGGTGCATAAAATTATACTTTGGTTTGTCTTGTTGGTGGGGATTAGTGGTTGTTCGGAATCACCTATAATTGAAGTACAGGAAAACGATGCTCCAGCTCAAGCATCGTTAGAAGTGGTTGCCGAGTTGTTTTCTACATTTGATATCGTAGATGACTTGGCAACGACCAATGAATTTTTATTGAAAAAAGGAAACGAGCTTTTGCCGCACGATGTATCAATTACATTTAGCGATAACAGTTTTACAGATGGTGATGGCGTAGAACTAGAGCTCGACTTTGGGCAGCCCGGCAATAAGCCATATGGTATTTTATGCCGAGATGGAAAATATAGAGCCGGCACAATCCAGCTTTCATTCTCAAAAAAGTACAGTGAAATAGGGACGGATATTGCTATTCATTTTTCGGAGGAAAAACCATATTATAGTGGAGACGGAGAGGTGCTTAACCAATTCGTAGGTACCATACACGTAATTAGACAAAGTGAGAAAGTGCTTGAGCTACGAACTGAAAAACTGAAAATAGAAGCCGACGGCATAGCTAGCGAGTTAACAGCATCTATAACAGCAGAAAAAGAATTGGATTGGGCAATAGGTATTGTAAATGATATAGTAAACTACTCGGGCAATTTTGCCCTAAAAACAGGTGATAATATTTTAATGCTTAATAGTATAGAGCCACTTCAAAAAAGGTATACCTTAGAGTGTGCAAAGTACATTGTAAAAGGCAAGTTATCTGCAGAGCAAACAAAAAGTGCGACGAGTATGGAAATAGACTTTGACCCATACAACGATATGGCATGCGATAACGTAGTCTCTATGACCGTAAACGGTAAAACAATTATATATAAGTACTAAATCTTAAAATTGATTGGGGTAGATAAAATACTCTAATCGTCCTGTTCTTGGTCTTATTTCGGAAAAGTGATTGACATCGAAAGTAAGGCAACCTACGCCACTGGTTGGTACATTATCTATATGCACATTTGCTAAATAATAAAATGCTTCGGTTATGCCTGGGTTATGAGCTATAATTAGTGCAGTATCAAATTGGTTATCTATTTGTTTAATAACATCGTAAATTTCTGATTCTGAAGCAAGATACAACTTCGAAATAAATTGAGTTTTAGCAATAGGTAAAACAGATGTAACCAATTTTAGTGTTTCTTTGGTGCGTATAGAATCTGACGAATACACAATTTCTGGTAAAATGCCTTTCTGTTTTATTTGTTCCGCCATTAATGGAGCATCGTTTTTTCCTCGGCTATTTAAGCCGCGACTGTGGTCATCTAGCAGAGGACTGTCCCAGCTGGATTTTGCATGACGCATAAGTAGTATTCTTTTCATTTTCTAAAAATGGTGATGCCAAATAAAATCCAAGAAACAATATAACTTAAACCACCTATTGGCGCCAAAAGAGCAAATACGTTTACCTGAATACCAAGTAAACCTTTGGTAGCATGAATAAGCAGCGAAAGGCTAAATAGTAGCAAGCCAGCAACCACAAAGCCATTTACCCAAGGGTTATATTGCTTGAGCACAATAAAGGTTAGATTAATGACAATTAGTGCCATTCCATGTATTATCATATAGCGCAAGCCTGTGTTGTAAGTGCCTAGTTGCTTGTCAGTTAGTCTTCCTTCTAAACCATGGCTGCCGAAAGCACCCAAGGCCACATATAAGGCGCAAATAATACTTCCAATTACAATCCAATTCCTTGCTATTTCAATAGAAAACGTAACTTTGTTCATAAATCAAAATTAACCTTTTTACGTATGAAAAAAACGCTTTTTATTTTTCTTGCAGCTATTTTGTTTTCATCTTGTGTTAAGGAGCTTATAGACACAATTGACAAAGCCCAAAATGTGGATGCTGTAAAATGGAATCCTTCCATTGCAATTCCTCTGGTTTATTCCAAGATAGCAGTAAGGGATTTTATCGGACAGCTTTCGGGTCTATCATTTTTAAAAGTAGAAGATGATGGTGGGCTTACAATTGTATACTCCAATGAGTACGAATCTAAGAGAGCAGAGGACCTTATTACACTAACCGATCAAGATTTCAGCTCTACATATACGTTAAGTGCTTCAGAAATAAACACGCTGAGTACCACTGGTAATCTTACCATTAATACGTCTGCATTGTTTAACTATGATTTAGGGTCTAGCGAAATGGATCGCGTGTTGTATAAAGGAGGTACTGCTGCTTTTGCCGTGTCTTCTACCTTGCAGCACGATATTAAATGTACTATATCGCTAAATGAAGGTAAGAAAAGTGGTTTACCTCTAGCTGCGGTAATGCAAACATCTTATAGCCTTGGAAATCCTAATTCAGCATCCGAAAATGTAGATTTAGATGGCTATAATGTGGATTATACCAAGACAACGGCGGGTACTTCGCAAATAGAAGCAAGCATAAAATTTGAAATAACTAAAAAAGGATCAAATGCTGTTTTACCTATCGAAACGATAACTTTTGATTTAGATTTAGTGAACCAAAAGTTTAAAGAAATTGTAGGGTATCTGGGAAGCTTCGATTTTTCCAATGATGTGGATACCTTAGAAATTCCTTTTTTTGATAACGAAGGCCAAGGCAGTTTTACATTAGCAGATCCTCGAATAACATTGAATCTAAAAAATTCTATTGGAGTGCCAGTTGATGCCAGACTTTTGCAGTTCTACGGTACAAATAAAACTGGGAATAAGGTAGATTTAACAGGAGTGCCATCTCCTTTACCTATTCCGAGTTTAAGTTTGAGTGAAATTGGTTTAACCAAAACAAGTAAGGTGGTACTGAATAAAAGTACAAGTAACCTTGCTGATTTTGTAAACAACCAGCTAAACAAAATAGTCTATGAATTCAAAGTAGAGGCAAATGCTGTTGGGCCATCTGTTCGCAACTTCTTTATAGATGATTCACGAATAGGAGGTAGCTTAGAAATTGAGATTCCGATACACGGAACCGCAAGAGATTTTGTGGTTGAAGTAGATCAACCGTTTGAGTTTGACTTAGAAGGAGTAGATGAGATAGAAGAAGTAAAATTACGATTGTATACGGAAAATAGCTTTCCAATAGGTGTATCAGTGCAAGCGTACTTTAGAGATAGCGTAGCCAATACCACTATTGATTCACTTATAGGAGCAGATCAACTAATACTACCTGCAGGCAATGTAGATGCTACTGGAATTGTGACGAGTGCAAACCCTAAAACAACAGATATAGTGCTTACCGGAGCACAAGCCGAACGCATAAAACCGGCAAATCAGGTAAGGATTGTCGTCCGGCTTAATACAACGTTTGAAGGCACCAATCAACCCAATGTGCGTTTTATGCTAGAGAATAATGTTTTGGTCCAACTTGGAGTTCAAGCTTCTGCACTAATCAATCAAAAATTTTAAGGAAATATGAGAGCGATAATAATAACACTTTGCATATTAGTTGGCTTGCAGTCTCAAGCACAAAGCAATTATACACTATACAATATGAAGTCGATACCGCAGCGTTTGTCTGTAAATCCGGCTAACAAACCAGATTGTAAATGGTATATAGGGACCCCTTTGGTTTCTTCTATAGGTCTAGATTTTGTAAGTAATGCCATTGATATAAAGAAAATTAACAATGCTTTTATTCCCTCTCCTACAGGAGAAACTTATGCTTTGGATATAGCTTCATTAACAGACATTCTATCTAGAGAGTCTTATATCGGACTTAATTTAAATCAGGAATGGATAAACTTTGGGTTTAGATTGGGTAATAATATGTTTTTTGCCAATGTTACAGAAAAGGTAAAAACAAGGGTAAATGTACCGGGTGACTTTTTCAAATTTGTATTTCAGGGTAATGGAAATCAAAATCTGGGTTATGATTTCAACTTTAACTTTGGAATAGATGTATTGCATATGCGCGAGTATGCAGTTGGATACAATCGTGATTTGCTTGGAGATAGACTTACCGTTGGTGGTAAATTGAAATACATGCAAGGAATGAATATTCTAGAAACCAAAA
>JBEAPG010000099.1:0-6423 GCA_041164545.1 Bacteroidota bacterium | reverse complement strand
TTCTTTTAGTGCTGTATTGTATACTTCCATCGCTAATTTATGATCATCTAAGTAGGCCGAAGTAAGCATCATTAGCGTAGATTGTGGTTCGTGAAAGTTTGTTAAATAACAATTTGCGATACGTGGCTCGTAAGGAGGATAAATAAACTTATCTGTCCAATTGTCATCCGGATTTAGTCTACCAAAGGCAGAAACAGAACTCTCTAAAGCTCGCATAACGCTGGACCCCACAGCACAAACTCTCTTTTTATTGTCTTTCGCTCTATTAACAATTCTAGCGGCTTCTTCGTTTATCATAAAATGCTCAGAATCCATTTTATGTTTGGTTAAATCTTCTACCTCTACCGGTCTGAAAGAACCTAATCCAATATTCAAATTGATTTTAGCGAATTCTACTCCTTTTATCTCCAAACGCATCATTAATGCCTTGGTAAAATGCAGTCCAGCCGCAGGTGGCGCAATTGCTCCTTCTTCCTCGGCAAAAATGGTTTGGTAATATTCAGCATCATCTTCTGTAGCTTCACGCTCCAAGTATTTTGGAATCGGTGTATGACCCAACTTATGTACTACATTTTTGAATTCTTCATCTGTTCCATCAAATAAAAATCGGATAGTTCTACCTCTTGACGTAGTGTTATCGATAACTTCTGCTACTAATTCATCTTCACCAAAAAATAGTTTATTACCAACTCTTATTTTTCTAGCAGGATCGACTAATACATCCCAAAGTCTAAGTTCGTTATTCAGCTCTCTAAGCAAGAAAACCTCTATACGTGCTCCTGTCTTCTCCTTGTTTCCATACAGACGCGCAGGAAAAACTTTAGCATTATTAAGTACAATCGAGTCTCCTTCGTCAAACTCGCCCAAAATGTCTTTAAACATTTTATGTTCAATGGTTTTAGTAGCTTTGTCGACTACCATTAGCTTACACTCGTCTCTATTGTAAGGAGGAACGCTCGCTATTTTACTTTTGTCAAGTTCGAAGTAGAATTCTGATAATTTCATTTATTAAGAAAAATGTTCTAAAAGAGGGCTGCAAAAGTACAATTTTAAAGAGCCGAAATCAAGCATTATTTCAGAGTTCCAAAGCAAACAATAAAAAGCAGATAACAATCGATAAAAGCACGTACTTATCGAGAAAAACCAAACAACTGTTGGAATGCCTTTACTTTAGCTCCTGAATTTAAATTTAAACCGCTGAAAATCGTATCACAACTTCAAGAAGCCATTGCACTTACTTTTAAATTTCTACGTGCAAATAAGTTACGCAGCCTACTCTCTGTGTTAGGCATAACTATTGGCATCTTTTGTATTGTTGCTATTTTCACAGCTACTTACTCACTAGAACAAAACATACGTTCTAACATTGATAAGCTAGGAGATAAGATCGTTTATGTACAAAAATGGCCTTGGGCATTTGGCGGAAACTACCAATGGTGGGACTATATGAATAGACCCGAGGCGGATATTTCTGAATACAAGCGTTTTAGAAATGAAAGCAATAAAGAAATCGTTTCACAAACCGCCTATTTATTTCAATTTGGCAGTAATAAGTTAAAGTCAAAAACTGAAGAACTAACCGATGTTACTGTAATGGCTGTTATGGGGTCATTCTTCGAAATCAATCAATGGGAAATATTGGCGGGTAGACGATTCACCGAACTGGAACTAAACAAAGGAAAAAACGTAGCTGTGGTAGGTTATAAAGTAGCTCTATACTTGTTTAATGGACAAAATCCTATAGGCAAAACATTCAAATTTAATGGATACAATATAACTATTATTGGGGTCTTAGAAGAACAAGGCCAGTCAATGGGTAGTCAGCAGTACGATGATAATATTGTAATTCCAGGTGTATTTGCAACGCGATTTGCCAAACCAAACACAAATGGCGTTTCTTCTTCTATCGTTATAAAAGGACAAGAAAATGCCGAAATGAGCCTATTGGAATTTGAAATAAAACGAGTAATGCGTTCAACGCGAAAATTGAGGCCAAAAGACGAGGACAATTTTGCCATTAATAAGTTGACCATGTTTTCGGACGGACTGAGTCAGACCTTTGGCGTTATTGATGCAGTTGCCGGTGTGATTGGATTTTTTAGTTTGCTGGTAGGAGGATTTGGAATTGCCAATATTATGTTCGTCTCTGTAAAAGAGCGAACATCCATCATTGGTCTGCAAAAAGCCTTAGGTGCGCGTCGAAAGTTTATTATGTCACAATTCCTATTCGAGGCTGTTTTCCTTTGTATTATCGGAGCACTGTTAGGCATACTCATCGTTATTGGCTTGAGTTTTATTGTAGAATCATTCACTGATTTTAAAATATTTTTTAGTTCCAAAATTATAGCTTTGGGTATTGGAATCTCCATATTTATTGGCCTAATAGCAGGTATTGCACCAGCACTATTGGCAGCACGAATGGACCCTGTAGAAGCAATTAGAAGTAAATAATGGCTGCACGTAATTGTATTACTTTATTTGCTTTCTTGCTCTTTTCCTGCGAAAAAATAGCGCAGAAAAAAGAGACTCCAATTCAAACGTCAGAACCAATTAATGTAACGCCTGATGTTCCAAAAACTTGTTCGGCGGAAGACAGATTGGCGAGCTACTATAAGCTTATAGACATAAGCAATTTAAATCCCAACATTTTTGTAAACCTCCGATATTCTGACACCTTCAATTTTTTACATACAGACATATATGGTTGTATAGAAAATGCATATTTAAGCGATACAGCCGCTACTATGTTAAACCACGCTCAGAGCTTACTTACGCAAAAAGATAGCAGTCTGCATTTACTCATTTGGGATGCGGTTAGACCTCGATCAGCTCAATGGAAAATGTGGTATGCTGTAAAAATGCCATTAGAACAGAAAGTAAGATATGTCAGCAATCCAAGAAATGGTTCTATTCATAATTATGGATGCGCTGTAGACTTAACCATTTGCAAGACAGACGGAACAGTATTAGACATGGGAACCGATTTTGACCATTTTGGAATAGAAGCAAATACAAATAACGAAGCTTATCTACTCCAAAATCAAATGATTACCAAAGAGCAGCTACAAAACAGAGTATTATTGCGAAGCGTAATGCAATCTGTAGGATTTCGCTCTATATCTTCAGAATGGTGGCATTTTAATGCATGCAGTAGGAGTTTGGCTGCCGCAAACTACCCTATTGTGGAGTAGTTTCTTTGTACAAAATATTTCCAATTACTCCGGCGATTACCATAAATAGTCCAGCAATTACAATAGGTTCATACCACTCATCGAACAACCAATAACCAAAAAACAAGGCATAGAAAATACCTAGATATGAAATCACAGAAACCTTACTTACTTCACCTACTTGGTAGGCACGAGTTAAAAAATACTGAGCAAAATAGGTAAGAACGCCTATAAGTAAGAGTATCGCCCAATTTTGAGGAGTTGTCCATACCCAGTCTCCTGTAATAAGAATAAAACCTACCACCAATGGTATCGTAACCAGAGGAAAGTAGAACATTATAACTTGATGGTGCTCGGTTTTTTTAAGCAAACCAATGATATTATATGCAGAAGCTGCCCCAATTGTTCCAGCCACACCCACCAGTAATGGGAAAAGGGTTACTCTAGCATCAAAACCTTTTACAATAAGCACTCCAGCGAAGCAGATGAAGAAGAACAACCATTGGATAGCTTTGATATTTTTCTTAGTCAATATTACAGCTATTAATACCGTAAAAATGGGCGTTAGATAATGAACCACAACCGCTGAGGCAAGTGGCATATGATGCAAAGTATAAAAAAACATGGCTATGCCCAATGTGCCAAATAATCCCCGCAGAATCAATAGTTTTTTATTATTACCCATAGGATTAATTCCCTTCTTAATTACGATAACAGATACCATTATCATCATTATAAAAGACCGCATAAAGACGATTTGAGCAACGGGAATATCCTGCAAGTATTTAACTGCAATATTCATAAGCGCAAAAATGAAGGATGCCGCAAGCATATAAATTATGGATTTTTTACTATCAATCATTTTTTAAAGCTATTGCGCGCAAAACTAGTTTTTTCACGTTATTTGTTTGGTGACTACAACGTATTTAAGCATCGTCATACCGGTTTATAATAGCGAAAAATCGCTAGAAGAACTGTTTTCAGGTATTGATACGTGTTGCAAAAACAATGGGTTGTCATACGAAATAATAGCTGTGAACGACGGTAGCACAGATATACAGAAGCAGTTTTAAAACAGCTTCTTTCTAGCTATTCTAACCTCCGAGTTATCTCCCTAACACAGAATTTTGGAATACAATCGGCCACACTTTGCGGCTTAAAACACGCTACTGGTAAATATACCGTAACCATGGATGATGATTTGCAGTACCATCCTGAAGATATACGTACTTTACTTTTTGCTATAGATCGCACCAACGTGAAAATGCTCTATGGTTATGACGACAAAAAACGAAATAATAAGCTACTTCGTTCGATATATAAATTATCGCGTAAGCTAGTTCTAGGATTATCACGCCTATCGCTGCATCAGAGTTCGTTCCGAATAATCAGAACTGAGTCACTTATCCATCTTAGCGATACCAACTCATTTGTATTTTTAGTAGATAATCTCATCAAGAAAACGACATACCCTACGTCATACGTCTTAGTAAAGTATTTCCCCAGAAAATACGGAAAAAGCAAGTACACCTTAAAACGTATCACACAGACGTGGTTTCATTACTTAATAGCATCCTCCAGATTTGGAGAGTTTAGCGCAATGATGCTTTTGCTTCTTAATAATACTGATACTGCAAACAAAGCTAATGGCTGCATTAGTTGTTATCGCGATTGCAGTTTTGATGATTTACCTCACTTTCACTTTCAAGTGGCAAGTTAGGAAGAGTTATGAGATAAAAGAAAAGGTCAATTTCAACTAAGAAACTGACCTTTTTCCAATTTTTTAAATTTTATAGCTTAAGAAAGTAATGCGTTGGTATTTCTAACGCCATCTGCACTTTCTAACATTTTAGCTCTTTCAGCATCAGATAATGAAACTTCCACAATTCTCTCAATTCCATTTTTACCCAAGATACAAGGTACGCCTATCGCGATATCTGAAAGACCATATTCTCCTTCTAACAAAGCAGAACAAGGGAACATTTTTTGAGAATCTAAAGCAATGGCCTTCACCAATTCAGAAACCGCAGCTCCAGGAGCATACCAAGCGCTAGTGCCAAGTAAACCGGTTAAAGTAGCACCTCCCACTTTTGTAGCCTCAACAATTTCAGCCATTTTATCTGATGACAAAAATTCAGAAACGCTTACGCTATTTCTTGTAGCTTTTTCAATTAATGGAACCATACCTGTATCGCTATGACCGCCGATTACCATTCCGTCTACATCAGACGCAGGGCAACCTAATGCTTCCGCTAATCTATATTTAAAACGAGCACTATCCAAAGCTCCACCCATTCCAATAATTCTATTCTTTGGAATGTTGGTTGATTTGTGAACTAAGTATGTCATTGTATCCATTGGATTACTCACCACTATAATAATAGCATTTGGAGAATGCTCCAAAATACTTGATGCCACAGTGTTTACAATACCCGCATTGATGCCAATAAGCTCTTCGCGCGTCATTCCCGGTTTACGTGGAATTCCACTTGTAATTACAGCTACATCGCTTCCAGCAGTTTTTGCATAATCATTGGTTGCACCTGTTATTTTGGTATCAAAACCATTAAGCGAAGCACACTGCATTAAGTCCATAGCTTTACCTTCAGCAAAACCTTCTTTAATGTCAACAAGCACTACTTCATCTGCAAAATTTTTAATGGCAATGTACTCGGCACAACTTGCACCAACCGCACCTGCTCCTACTACTGTTACTTTCATTTTTATTCTAATTTTTTAGTGGTGCAAAGGTAATATTTTGTTAGGCATTTGAAAGGAGAGAAACAGAATAAACTTTACAGCTAAAAAGATGTTATTCAAAAACCATTTCAGGTATCTCCCCTTCAACTACCAATCTACCTTCAGTAGCATTTTGAATATCGTCAACTGAAACACCCGGGGCTCGTTCCTTCAATTCAAACCCACGATCCGTAATTTCAAAAACACCAAGATTAGAAACAACCTTTTTTACACACCCTAAGCCTGTAACTGGGAGTGTTAATTCTTTTAAAAGTTTAGACTCACCGGCTCTATTGGTATGCTGCATCGCTACGATGATATTTTTTGCAGATGCCACTAAATCCATGGCGCCTCCCATACCTTTCACCATTTTACCCGGGATTTTCCAATTGGCAATATCTCCTCTATCGTTTACTTCCATTGCGCCTAAAACTGTAAGATCTACTCTACCGCTGCGTATCATTCCAAAACTGGTTGCACTGTCAAAAAACGAAGAACCGGGAAGCGTCGTTAT
>JBEAPG010000098.1:0-6571 GCA_041164545.1 Bacteroidota bacterium | reverse complement strand
TTTTAACAAAGAGATTGAGCATTTTAATGAGCAGATATTTGCAAACAAAGAGCAAATAAAAACGTCAAAAGAGCTAATTAGAAAATACAATGCGCAGTTAAATAATGTTAAAAACAACCGTGAGTTTGATGCATTAAACAAGGAAATTGAAATCCAAGAACTTACTATTCAAGCAGCTGAAAAGAAAATTGGTGAGCTTGAGCGCAGTATTTCAATGAAAGATGAATTGATTAACGAAGTTCAAACAAGATTGGATGAGCGTGAAAAAGACCTTGAGAACAAGAAAAAAGAGCTTG
Organism: Bacteroidota bacterium; assembly: GCA_041164545.1. Taxonomy (GTDB): domain Bacteria; phylum Bacteroidota; class Bacteroidia; order NS11-12g; family UBA9320; genus UBA9320. The sequence goes on along the minus strand of JBEAPG010000098.1, from coordinate 6,275 downwards.
AAGAAATAACTGCCGAAACCGAAAAGGAGGAGGCTCATATTACTGAAGCTCGTGATAAAGCGAAAGGCGAAATCGAAGAAAAATACATCAAAGCATACGATCGAATTCGTCAAAACTTTAGAAATGGCATAGCTGTTGCTCCTATCCTTAGAGGATCTTGTGGTGGTTGCTTTGCAAAAATTCCACCACAGTTGCAGTCAGATATTCGTCAATCTAAAAAAATAGTAATTTGCGAAGCCTGTGGACGTATCAACATAGACTCCAGAATGGCCGGAATTAGCGATGAAGTGGAAGAAGAAGCAAAACCAAAAAGAAGAGCGGTTAGAAGAAAATAATACTTCTCGCTTACTTGGTTTCTTCTTTTTTATTCTCATTTCCTTAGGTGTATATGCCACACCAAAGTTTTACTTTAATTCGGAGTTAATTCTCGCTCAGGAGCAAAATTATGCACTGAAATTAGCGGGCGCTAAGTCAATATTACTGAGTCAAAAGCAGAGTGATCCAGATAATTGTACTGTAGATTATCTATTGCACTTCAATGTATTTTTACAAGCCTTTATTTCAGAGGACAAGCGGGATTACGAAGACTATGAGAAAGTCTATAAATTAAGCATCGAAAGTCTTGAGAGATTGGCTGACAATGAGCCCTATAAACGATTTGCACTGTCGGAGGTCCATTTTTATGCAGCTACACTTCGGGCAAAACACAATGATTTATACGCTGCCGCCAAAGACATAAAGAAAGCGTATAATCTGGTGGAGGAAAACCAAGAGCTATTTCCGCACTTTGTTCAAAACAACAAGACAAGAGGAATTATAAAAACGTATATCAGTACCGTTCCAGAGAGCTATATATGGGTAGTAAAATTGTTGGGCATAGAAGGAAATATGAACGAAGGTTTACGGTTATTGCAGTCATTGGCGTATGCAAAATCAGAAGCACCTGAGCTCAAAATGATTGCACAGGAGGCAAGTTATATATACTCATATGCACTATTTCACGTGGCAAAGCAGACAGGAAAATCCTGGTCGGAAACGCTTCGATGTACAAAAGACTACGAAAGCAACTTATTAAGCACGTTCTTCCGAAGTCATATTGCTTTAAAATTAAATAAGAATGAAACGGCGATTAAGACGTTGCAAGGCCGACCTGTTTCGTCTGAATATCAGCCCTTCCTATTTCTCGATTATCAACTTGGAGTGGCCTTGCTCAATAAGCAAGATGAAAGTGCAATTACCTCACTACTTGTCTTCTATAACAAGTTTAAAGGAAGCAATTATATAAAAAGCTGCTTGCAAAAAATGAGTTGGTATTACCTATTGGCGGGTGATTATGCCAAATACGAGTCATATAAAAAACTTATACCTGGCAAAGGAGTTGCTGTAAATGATGAGGACAAGCAGGCGGCACGATATGCTGAAAAACCAAGGCCAGATCGGTATCTTCTTAAATCGAGGCTTCAGTTTGATGGCGGATATTACGAGAAAGCATTACAAACACTAGAAAACACAAGCACCAAAACACTTAAAACATCAGACCACAAGGCTGAATATTGTTATAGAAAGGGAAGGATTTATGACAAATTAGGCAGGATGGATGTTGCCATAAAATTTTATGAAGCGTGCACCTTATTTGCTATACAAAGTACGGAATATTATGGTCCATACGCGAGTCTGTTTATAGCAGATTATTATCTTGCAACGGGTGAAAAAGAAAATGCACGCAAATACTACTCCAAGGCGCTAGAGTTTAAACAAAATAAGGAGTATGTTGACAGTATAGAGCATAGGGCTAAACAAGGCCTAAAAAAATGTTAGTTGACTGCCAGATTCAATTACTGACAGTACTTGGTCATTAATTCTATTAATTGAGCAATTTCAAGCTATTTTTGCAGCCCTTTTTACAAAAAGTTAAAACAGTATGAGTAAACCAGTAAGAGTGCGTTTTGCACCTAGCCCTACAGGTCCGTTGCATATAGGTGGAGTGCGAACAGCATTGTATAATTACCTATTTGCAAAAAAGAATAATGGTAAGTTTTTATTACGTATAGAAGATACTGACCAAAAAAGATTTGTACCTGGTGCTGAGGATTATATTAATGAAAGCTTAAAGTGGCTTGGGCTGGAGGTAGATGAAGGTGTGCGAGAAGGAGGAGAATTTGGCCCTTACAAACAAAGCGAGCGTATGGATATCTATGCAGATTATGCTCACGACTTGGTAAAAAAAGGGAATGCCTATTACGCCTTCGATACAAGTGAAGAATTGGATGAAATGCGGGCAAAATTGGAAGCAAATAATATGTCTTCTAAGTATGATTCTACCTCTAGAATGAGTATGAAAAACTCTTTAACTTTAAGCGAGGATGAGGTAAAAGAAAGAATGGATAGGGGTGATGCATTCGTAATTAGAATTAAATTACCTCGGAATGAAGAAATTAGATTCCACGATATTATACGAGGATGGATTGTTTTCAATTCTAGTCAATTGGATGATAAAGTTTTATTGAAAGAAGACGGGTTACCAACGTATCATCTTGCCAATATTGTTGATGATCATTTGATGCAAATTAGCCACGTAATTCGCGGCGAAGAGTGGTTGCCCTCTGCACCTTTGCACGTAATGTTGTATCGATATTTTGGATGGGAAGATACTATGCCTGAGTTTGCACATTTGCCACTGATATTAAAACCAGATGGTAAGGGAAAACTGAGCAAGAGAGATGGTGACAGACTTGGGTTCCCAGTGTTTCCTTTAGAATGGACAGACCCTTCAAACGGTGAAATTTCTAGCGGTTACAGAGAGTCAGGATATTTACCAGAGGCGGTTATAAATATGTTGGCCATGTTGGGGTGGCATCCTAGCGATAACAAGGAGTTATTTCATATAGATGAATTAATCAACGAATTTTCGCTAGAACGTGTTTCGAAAAGTGGAGCAAAGTTTGACATGGATAAAGCAAAGTGGTTTAATCATCAGTTTCTTATGAATGCTGATAATGATGCACTTCTACAAATGATTAATGGTCAATTGGAAGAAAAGCACAAATCAAAAGGGGATGACTATCTTTTAAAGGTGATTAATCTTCTTAAGGAAAAAGTGAGTTTTGCTTCAGAACTGCTTCCGTCGGGTGACTTCTTTTTTAATGATCCAGCAGAATATGATGAGAAAGTGAAAGAGAAAAAGTGGAACAATGAAGTAGCAGAAACACTATCAAGTTTTGTAGATTATTTAAAAAGTATAAATGCTGTTGACTCCATACATTTTGAAGAGGGACTTACTTCTTTTGCAGAACAAAACGGCATAAATAAAGGACAATTAATGCAACCACTTAGATGGGTTGCTACAGGACAAGCTGGTGGTCCACCAATATTCGATTTGTTATCGTTACTAGGAGTGGGCGAAGTGACTCATAGGCTAGAAGTGGCCAAAAATAAGTTTCCAGTGAAATAGACCTTCTATCGTTAGAAGTGAGGTTAAGATAGATTCAACTGCTGGCAGGTTTTTTCACTTGCCAGTTGTTCAGCTACTTTTTTACTTTTACCTCTGGCTTTGGCTATTTCTATTCCATCAATAAAAACACCGATAGTGTACATCTTCTGATTTTTACTATCATTTTCTTCCAAAACCTTGAATTCCAAATCTTTACGCTCTTTTTGAGCATATTGATTAAGTAAGCTTTTAAAGTTCTCAGTAGTTTCTTTCATTTCTTCAAAATCCAAATGAGGAATAATCATTCTTTTTTTGATGAACTTGCAGGTAAATCGATATCCCTTGTCTAAATAAATAGCACCAATAAGTGCCTCTAGTGCATTGCCAGATATTCCGCGTAATGCGGCGTTATTTTTGTTTATAGACTTATCATACATTAAGCTGTCTGGTATGCCCATATCTATAGCTATTTGCGAAAGTTTTTTTCTGCTTACAGATTTCGATCGCATTTCGGTAAGAAAACCTTCTCCTTGAAACGGAAAACGTTTGAATAAATTTTCAGCTATAATTAAATCTAAAACAGCATCGCCCAAAAATTCTAAGCGTTCATTATTATTCTTTGTTTTTAGCCCTTTTACCTTTTCGGCTACTGAATTATGCAGTAATGCTTGCTTATATACCGAGATATTTGAAGGGTAATAACCCAACAAATGGTATAATTTTTTGTAAAAGTCTTTTTGAGAAGAAAATTGGGTGTAATAAATTTTGAAGATGCTACCTAGCACATTAATCACATTTACCCATGATAACGGAAACATTATGACCTCCAAAACCGAAAGTATTGCTTAAAGCATACTTAACATCTCGTTTTTGGGCTTTATTGAATGTAAAATTCAATTTAGGATCAAAGCTTTCGTCGTCAGTGAAGTGATTTATAGTTGGAGGAACCACACCTCTATTTATAGCCATTAAACAAGCAAGCGCTTCAACTGCTCCTGCTGCCCCCAAAAGGTGGCCAGTCATTGACTTAGTAGAACTAATATTAATGTTGTATGCGTGCTCGCCAAAAACATCTTTAATGGCAAGGCTTTCGCTCACATCTCCAAGCGGAGTTGAAGTACCATGAACATTAACATAGTCTAGGTCTTCGGGATTTAAATTCGCATCACGTAGTGCAAATTTCATTACATTTTTCGCTCCCATACCTTCAGGATGTGGAGCGGTTATATGATGAGCATCGGCGGTCATACCACCACCTAGTATTTCACCATATATTTTAGCACCTCTGGCTTTCGCGTGTTCATACTCTTCGAGTACTAGTGATGCACCACCTTCGCCAAGTACAAAACCATCTCTGTCTTTATCAAAAGGACGTGATGCTGTTTCTGGACTATCATTACGTTCAGAAAGCGCCTTCATGCTATTAAATCCACCAATGGCAGAATAAGTAACACAAGACTCCGACCCCCCAGTAACAATAGCTTTTGCCATACCCAAACGGATATAGTTAAAAGCGTCAACAATGGCATTGTTACTAGAAGCACAAGCAGATATGGTGCCAAAATTCGGACCTCTAAATCCGTATTTTATTGAGATATAACCTGGGGCTATATCACCTATCATTTTAGGAATAAAAAAAGGATTAAACCTTGGGTTTCCATCACCCAAGGCATAATCCGATACTTCTTTTTCTAATGTAGTTAATCCTCCAATACCAGAACCCCAAATCACTCCAATTTCTTCTGGAATAAAATTAGATTCCGTTAGCTTAGAGTCAAGCACAGCTTCGTCAGCCACTACCATTGCATATTGCGTAAATGGGTCCATTTTACGGGCCTCTTTACGATCTATAAAATCATTTACATCGAAGTTTTTTACTTCGCAAGCAAATTGAGTTTTATGTTTAGATGCATCAAATCGGGTAATCGGACCTGCTCCGCTTACTCCCTTTTCTAATGCATCCCAATACGCTTGTGCAGTGTTCCCTATGGGCGTTAACGCACCAATTCCGGTTACTACAACTCGCTTTAACTGCATATAGGATTGTTAAAAATTAACCAGCGTTATTGGTTATATATTCTATTGCATCACCTACAGTAGCAATTTTCTCTGCTTGCTCATCAGGTATAGCAATGTTAAATTCTTTTTCAAATTCCATTATCAACTCTACAGTATCTAATGAATCTGCACCAAGATCGTTAGTAAAACTTGCTTCTGCAACTACTTCAGACTCTTCAACACCTAGTTTATCAACGATAATTTGGGTTACTTTTTCAGCTATTTCAGACATATTATTATTTGTTTGTTCAGTGCTGCAAAGAACTATTTTTTAAATAAAAAAGACAAAATTAATTTGTAATTAAGTTTGCACTAAAGATTATAACACTATTGCAAAGTCTATTCACATCTGAAGAACTAGTTTTAGAATATCCTACTATATATGGAATTTCAAGTGGGTTAAAACCAATTAGATTCGCATATGAGTTGTCTAAACATCCTGACTTGCAAGTGCTTGCAACCAATGATTGCAGTACATACGATGGCAAAAGTTCTCACCAATGTTTTGAAATAACTTACCTAGAAGAAAACTATAGATGCTTGTTGATAAAAAACAAGGGCTTTGAAGGTTTCTTCTTTAAAAGATTTAAAAATATTGATTTTTTGCTCTGTTCTTTAGATGATAATTTTATTAATGCGAAATTAATTAACATTATAAGCAAACTTCAAGGTATAACCATTTGTTTTGCACTTGATCATCCTAATCAAAAGGAGATTTTAAATTTCACACAATTGTTATGAAACAAAAAGTACGTTATAATAAAACGAAAATAATTGCAACCATCGG
>JBEAPG010000097.1:0-6591 GCA_041164545.1 Bacteroidota bacterium | reverse complement strand
AATTCTTTTGCAACTCTGGTCAGCCAGGCTTCGTAAATGCCAATTGCGATTGCGAAGTTAGAAATACTGATAAGCGATTTGACTGCCCAGAGTTGCAAAAGAATTTTAAAGATAAATGCGAAACCAGAGATGGTAAACCGGGTTTTGTGAATGAAAAGTGCGATTGCCAACCCCTAAACTCGGACCAACGATTTGATTGCAAAGAATTGCAGAAAAATGTGGGCGATAGATGCGAAACAAGAGATGGCAAAGCAGGAATTGTAAATAAAGATTGCAAATGCGAAGCTTCTAATAATACCAATCGTTTTGACTGCCCAGATCTACAATTGAACTTTAAAGACCCATGCGTAACCGCTTCTGGTCAGCGCGGTTTTGTAAATGAAAAATGCGATTGCCAAGCGAAATAAACTCGCTTAATATTCTAAGACACAACCTACAGGTTCCGTTTTTTTAAGCGGAACCTTTTTTTTGCTTAAAACGGCTTGAATAGCGTCATCCAAATAATGATTCGTCCACTGTTGCTTGTAGCTTCCTAGTTTTAATATGCGGTCATCCATTAAGCCTTGATATAAAATAGTTGAACTACTGTCCAACAATACAAACTCGGGCGTAATGGTGGCATTTAGTTTATGCGCAATAGCATAGTCGTAATCTCTAAAAATATAGGGTTTAAACTTTGTTTCGGTGGCAAACATATTTATTTCCATCGCCTCATAATTTTTGCCGCTGTGCACAGCCAAAAACTGAATTTCCGGGTATTTTTCTACCAGTTCGTTGTATGACTTAGATAGGGTCATACATAGTGGGCAATCAGGTGCAATAAACATAACTACGCTATACTCTGCGGATTTAATTAGCTTGTCAAATGACGGAGTTTCCGCTGGCCGATTGCAAGCCAACGCAAACAGAAAAACGAAAAGGAAACTATACTTTATCACTTATCGGTAGATTTACCTCAAAGGTAGTACCTTTATCTAGTTCCGAAATGAAACTTATGTTGCCTTTGGCCGATTCCACGATTTTTTTGCAGATAGCCAAGCCTAAGCCCATTCCTGAATTTTTGGTACTGAAATTAGGAACAAAGACTTTTTTATACAGCGATTCTGGAATACCCGTGCCATTGTCCTTTACACGTATTCTCGCCATTTTTCGAATAATCTTAAGGCTTACTTCTATCTTGCCTTTTCTACCCTCTGGTATAGCTTGAATAGCATTTTTTATAAGATTGTTTAGCACACGTTTAATCTGCTCCACATCGGCATACACCCAAATATTAGGATCTACAACCGTCTTTATTGCCACGTTTTCAGAACGTACAAATAACTCAGACGTGTTTTCGAGCACTTCTGAAAGATTAAATTTCGTAAACTTGTCTTCTGGCATTTGAGCAAAGTTGGAAAACTCACTCGCCATATTGCTTAAACTATTGATCTGATCTATAAGCAATACACTGGTTTTCTTGAACAATCCGTCCAACTTTTCGCTCGGACCATTTGCATAGGCCCGTTGTAAATGTTGAAGACTCAACTTCATAGGTGTGAGTGGATTTTTGATTTCGTGGGCCACCTGCTTCGCCATTTCTCGCCACGCGTCTTCTCTCTCATTCTCCGCCAGTTGATCTGCACTTTCCTCCAGCTCCAGTACCATTTTGTTGTATTGTTTTACGAGTTGCCCAATCTCATCATCTCTATCATAGACTATAAGTTCATTCGACCCCCGCAACTCCGTCTTGGCTATTTTTTCTTGTATCAATAACAGCGGCTTGGCAATTTGCCTGGAGATAATAATCGCAATAAATACAGCTACCAAAAGCAAAAGGAAATAGATATTAAGCACATTCACCACCAGCGAAGAAATCTGCTTGTTTAGCTCTTCATTCTTAGCAAAATAGGGTGTATTTAAGTATCCAATTACACGGTTTTTTCCATCAAAAAGTGGAACGTAAGCACTTAAGTAATCAGAACCTTCCAACTCTTCGTGAATAAGCAGCTGCGAATTTTGATTGAGCGTTAACTTGGTAAATGCAATTGGATTCATCATCTCGCCCAAAATTTCATTTTCCAAGAGATATGGTTTGGTGCTACTTAACAGCCTTCCTTGCTCATCAAATAGATTGATGTCTACATTATACGTGCTGGATTCTTCGTTTAACATCAAACGACGTTGCTCTTCATCCTGCAACTTCTTTTTCAAATCCACTTGATTTTGAAACTGAGAACCAATATTTTTCACCTTAACCAAAAGCTGGTTTTCCAGATTTTGATTGTAGTTGGTTCGTATATAGCTGATTATAATATAAACCGAAAGCAGTAAGCCCGACAGTAGAATAATGGTGAGCGAGGTTTGTATACGAGAACTTAAGTACTTATTAGACCCCGGTAAAAAGGCGATGGAAAGAGCATGTTCTGCACCAAAAATTCCGCGAGCACATAGCGAAATAAAAAAGCTAATTGGCAGCAGCAGAAGGATAGTAATGGTAAAACTTGACATCCATGATGCCAACAAATTTTCCTTTTTGCTAAGCACCACCATAAAACCCCTTTCCTCAAACATTTTATGATGATAACCCCACAAATTGAAACGGTTTTGTTTTGGAACAATATTCAACTGATACGGAAAACTTCCCCTTTGACTTATTAATCTATTTTTAAAATAAATACCATACGAATAATCTTGCAAGCTCACCACTTCGCGCGATTGCTGGTTTGCAAATACCTCAGGATAAAGAAATTCTGACTGAACTACACGGGGCTGCAAAAGTATAAACGTAGTGCCGTTATGTCCTTGCAAATCGCAATTCTCATACTTGCCAATGTACCCGTTAAAGCTAGCGGGATTATCAATTTGGTAGAAATAGTTGCTCTCTGTTCTTCGTGTATTTTTATTGTATACGTGGTCTAAGTCTTCATAGGTATACAGTGCATTTTGGTTAACATTTAAACCTGCTGAATCGAAACTGAACAATTTGAGCTCATACTTTTCCAGATAATTACTGAAATAAAGTCGCTTAATCCGGTTTTCTATTATGTCTTTGCGCTGTATAAAATTCTCATAATCTTCTGGCACCAAAAATTCTTGTGCTAATTGATTTTCGATTGATTTAAGAATAATTTCTGCCCGAAGATCCTTATTTTCAATAAGTTGCTGTGCATACTTTCGAACGTAGATTTGCTCTCTTCCTCGCTGACTTACAAAGACTAAAAGCGAGGTTAGCACAGCTGTCAAAACAAAATGCAAGTAAATTTTACGTTTTTGATTATCAATATAGTGAAGTATGGCAAAACTTAGCGCTAATACGATAATGGGCCATACAAGCGAATAAATACTTCTATTAGCATCCACTACCTGAAATACGATAAAAAACAAGCATCCAATAATGGCATACGTCCAAAACTTACGTCTATGAACCCTTCTGTTAATTCTGCTGAACTGAATAAGTGACCACAGCAGAATAAAAGAAATGCAGATATAGGTGAGTGCCGCAAACGTGTGAAATGTCAACCCAAATAATTTCACAAAATCAAAGGAAATGGTGGATCTGCGAATAATGTTTTCGGCCAAATCTATAGTTATATCAGAGGCAAAAACCAAGATTATAACTAGTGGCAGAATTGCCCAATCCCGACTTATTCGTTTTAAATAATAAACGGCTGTAAATACAAAACCAGCCAGAGTGAGCAGATGGATACAGAGCAACAACAGTGCTTTGGTTTCGTCCAACGCAAAAAAGGCAGTGCTCCGCATAAGATAAAAATCCTCTTTAGCATATGGGCTAAGCCTAAGAACCAATAGATTTAAACCTACTAAAACCACAACGGGCAAGGCAATAAATCGACTGTTGTTCTTGAGATATAACAAGGCCAAGAAGAAAAGTATAGCACTTGCCAATAGGCTGAACCATAGTGTCGTAGTAAACTGATTGCCTTGATACGCAAATACCAAAGGAGCTATTTCCCACGGATTTTCGGTTTCCTTGTCTACAACGAGTTTAAATCTATCGAGACGCGGATACGCTTTAACCAATCTGGAACTGAGTAAACCATCATTCGCAATTCGAAATAGCAGGTAATTACGCTCGTCTCGCTTAAAAACCGTATATACATCATCGCCAAAACTGTAAAAACAAGGAAATTCTGATGACTGAAGTAAGGTGGTATCTAGGTTTATCTTATTGCTATTCCAAAAAACTTCGTACCCATTTTCCAAAGTAATTAAGTACCACTTTTTATCGGCCAATTCCATTGCTTTCTGCGCATTGGACGTATTGAAAGCAACAGGCAAAATCGCATCGAATATTTGCTCCGATTCTTGCTCTAACTTATCTACAAAAGAACTTATATCGAGTACCTGCTCATAGGTATTGGGTCTAGCATCTATAGTAAAACGAGTAATTAATACCCCAATTATGAGCAAGGCTGAAGCAATCCAAGCTATGTGAAGAAGCTTTTTCAATAGGTTTTTCCGTGTTGCAAATAGTTTTGAACGTAGTCTTTTACTGCATCTTCTAAAGGAGTAAAAGGAATATTATATCCTGCGTTTTGCGTTTTTTGCATTGTAGCTTCGGTATAATATTGGTATTTATCTCTTATATCCTCGGGAGTAGGAACATAGGTAAGATTTGCCTCCATTTCCAAGGCGGCAAATATGGCATTTGCTAAATCATTAAAGGTGCGAGCCTTGCCCGTTCCAGCATTGTACAAACCAGATTTATTCTGATTTTTATACCAAAACCACATCAAATTCAGTAGGTCTTTTACATATATAAAATCGCGAATTTGCTCCCCATCCTTGTATTTGGGATTGTGTGATTGAAAAAGTTTTAAACTGCCACTTTGTTGTATTTGGTGAAACGCGTGTAATACCACACTTGCCATTCTGCCTTTGTGGTATTCATTCGGACCAAAAACATTGAAAAACTTTAAGCCTACCCAAAAAGGCGGAGTTTTTTGTTGATTTAGCGCCCAAACATCAAAATCTTGTTTGCTTTGTCCGTAAGGATTGAGCGGTTTTAGCTCCGCTACAGGTAGTTCGTCACTAAAACCAAGCTCGCCATCGCCATAAGTAGCGGCGGAAGAAGCGTATAAAAATGGAATATTTTTTTCCGTACAAAAATGCCACAGCTTTTGCGAGTAGCTCACATTTAGCTTGTCAAAAATTGCAGTATCAAACTCGGTAGTATCTGTTCTGGCACCTATATGAAATACAAAGTCGATGGTGTGTCTGTGCATATCAAATAGGAAAAGTTCGCGATCTATCTTAGCCGAAAAGAGCACGTGCTCTACATTTTTGTTTTTCTCGGAATTCGAAAAATCATCTACCAAAATAAGGTCTGTTAAACCTTGTTTGTTTAAAAAAGAGGCTAAACAACTTCCTATAAATCCTGCCGCTCCGGTTACAACTATGGCCATTACGGCAAAGTTAGTCGATTACCGAATAAATAGCGAAATGAAGAACGCAGAACCCAAAAAGTTCATTGGACTATTTGGGTATACTTTTGTTTCTGCTAACTATCAGAACTTGGTGCTAGGTAAACCCATAAATATTCTACCTTTGCGGCAAAATGGCAGAAAAGCTAGTATACGTAACGCGTAAGGTACATTTTAACGGAGCACATAAATTGTATAATCCAGCTTGGACAGAAGAACAAAACGAGGCTGTTTTTGGCAAATGTGCAAACAAAAACTGGCATGGTCATAACTTCGATTTATTTGTAACCGTAAAAGGAACTCCCAATCCTGACACAGGCTTTGTAATGGATCTGAAAAAACTGAAGGTGATATTGCAGAACAAAGTAGTATCTAAACTAGATCATAGCAATTTTAATATGGACGTAGATTTTCTATTGGGAGTAATGCCAAGCATAGAAAACATTGCGATGAAAATTTGGGAGCAAATAGAGCCAGAACTCCCCGAAAATGCTACCTTACATTGCATCAAACTTTACGAAACTGAAAATCAGTACGTGGAGTATTTTGGATAGGAAAAAGCGAAGATAAATTCTCCCTACATCCCCAACTCTCGTTTCTGGTCTGCGTTTAATTCTGCAGGTGCATCAATCATAATATCACGGCCCATATTGTTTTTGGGGAAGGCTATTACATTGTGTGTAGAATCGGTATTTTGCTGAGATTCCCTTTACTTAATATCCGTCTACCATATAATAAATTCATTACTTCTATGCGTAAGAACTATCTTTCAACAGATAATATACGAAGCCAAAAACGAGTAATATGATAATGAATAAAGTTAGAAGGAGATTATAAACTATTTGATTAAAACCTTCTGAATAAGACAGAAAAGTTTTAGGTTTTGTGCCTGATATTTTTGATACACAAAAGAATATCACAAAGCGGATTGACATTCCTATTGCAGTAAATACTAGAATTACAATAGGATTTCTTGGGAAATGCGACATTCATCAAATTTAGAAAAACAAATAAACAAAACAGAAAAAGAAAAATGGCTTCTGAAAGTCCATTTCCCCTACATCCCCAACTCTTTCCGCTGATCTGCATTCAATTCCGCAGGTGCGTCAATCATAATATCGCGGCCCATATTGTTTTTTGGGAAGGCAATAACATCGCGTATAGA
>JBEAPG010000096.1:0-6598 GCA_041164545.1 Bacteroidota bacterium | reverse complement strand
ATTGTGGATTGATCTGAATTATTATAACTTGTTCCATCTACAATCCAGCTTCTTTTTTCACTGTTAGGCGTAATATCTATGAGTTTAATTGTATCCGGTCCATTACAAAGTTTATCTCGAGAAACATCAAATACTGGACTTGGCTTGTCATTAATTGTAATAGCTGATTTCTTCGATACCGTGCAATTACCACCACTACTCAACGTAATTTTTACTGAAACATCTACTACTATTGCTTGATCATAAAAAGTGTAGTTTGTGTCCGTTCCATAAACTTGTCCTTTCCCAGCATCCCATAAATATGTAGCTGCCTCTAACGGGGCATTTTTAAGTACGAGTTGGATTATTTTTGGAGCACAAGCTTCGGATTCACTTACCTCAACATAAGAATTCTCGCATTGCGAAAAAGAGTTGTAAAAAAGAAGACATAGAAAAACACATGCAATAAATTTTTTCATGGCATCATCTTAAGTAGATCAGCAAATATAGTAATTCTTTTAAATAAATTATCAAATTGATTTATTTTCGTCCGCTCAAGATGAAATCTAAATATATAATTATAATGATGGCTTTGGCCGCCTGTAGCAATACAAAAGAATCTAATGTGGTACAAAATGAAAAGTTGTATCAACAAGCAATTGCTAATTACGATTTAACAACCGCAAAACTTGCTCTAAACCAGATACTTCTAGCAGATAGTAATAATATAGAATATAAAGACTCATTGTGCAGACTGTATATCCAGGGAGGAAACTATGACGGGGGAATCAGATTGGCTGAGCAGTTAATCAATTCAAAAAATGCCGATAAAAAATTGCTTGAACTTACTGGAGTCGCTTACCAACAAGTTGGCAAAGCAGATGAGGCTGAAAGTATCTTTAATCAATTATGGTCAGAATCGAAAAATTATAAGTATCTCTATCAAATAATGGTTTTGCAATATGAAAAAGGCAATCAACAAGGATTTGACAGTTTATCTTCGGGCATTCTGAAAGATGTAGAAACTGATTCTACAATGGCGCAGACTACAATTGATTTTCCTGGTCCTGTAACAGGTATTGCACAATTAGTTCCAATAAAAGCGGCTACACAATTTCTAATTGGCAAAAACGCTTATGACAGAGAGCAAAATTTGAGAAAGGCGATAGAATACTATCAATACAGCATACAAACTTATGACACTTTTGAAATGGCTAGGTATTATTTAACTGAAATAGCTCGTATGCAGCAAGGAGGAAGATAAATTCCTACTTTTTTTCCCAAATAACTTCCGTTATTCCTTCCTGATATAGAAATTCTCTGCTCAACACAAACAGAAAATCACTCAGTCTATTCAGGTATTGTACAATCAAAGAATACTTTTCGTCGTTAAGCGCAACCACTCTTCTTTCCGCTCTGCGGCAAATGCAACGAGATAAATGTGTTTGAGCACTTACCACCGAACCTCCAGGTAAAATAAAGTTTTTAAGTGCAGGCAAATGAGTATTCATTTCGTCCATTTCATTTTCTAGCCAAGTTATATCCCCCTCAGAAATAGATGGCAATTCAAAATTTACATCGCGCTCCACTGCCAATAAACTACCGATATTAAAGAGTAAATGTTGGATGTGCTGTAGCTTTTCAGCATAAGCTACATTACTTGCAGCGATTATACCCAACGATGAGTTTAACTCATCCACTGTACCATATGCTTCAAGTTTTTGATGTGCTTTGCTAACTCTCGTTCCCCCAAGTAACGAGGTCTCTCCCTTATCTCCTGTTTTCGTGTAAATTTTCATTGCTAAAGGTAGTTAAACAATATTATTCTGTTTTTGTGTTGCCAATTTTCCATCTATCATTCTAATTATTCGTTTGGCATTGGCTGCTATGTCTTCTTCGTGGGTAACCATAATTACTGTATTTCCATCATCGTGTATACGATTGAATAACTCCATTATTTCATTACTGCTTTTACTATCCAAGTTACCAGTTGGTTCATCTGCCAAAACGATACTTGGATTGTTTATCAGTGCCCTAGCTATGGCAACACGTTGTCTTTGCCCTCCCGAAAGTTCGTTCGGCTTATGATCTCCTCTATCTCCTAATCCTACCTTTTCTAAAACAACGTGTGCCCTCTCTAATCTTTCTTTTTTTCCGATACCAGCATACACTAACGGTAAGGCCACATTTTCTAAGGCAGAAGTTCTAGGTAGTAAATTGAAGGACTGGAATACAAATCCTATTTCTTTATTTCTAACTTCCGCCAAGCTATCATCTGTCATCTTACTTACATCCAAACCATTTAGAAAATAACTACCTGACGTTGGTGAGTCTAAGCAACCAATAATGTTCATCAAAGTGGACTTTCCTGAACCTGAAGGCCCCATTAGAGCAACATACTCGCCTTTATCTATAGTACAATCCAAACCATCAAGTGCATTTATTTTGGAAGTACCCATTACATAGGTCTTGTAAATATCTTTTAGTTCAATAAGAGACATTACTTCTTAATTACTTTAGGAACCTTAAAGTAATCTGAGTCTTTTGATGGAGCATTTTTAAGTGCTTGTTCTTTTGAAAATGGCTTTCCTATTACATCTTCGCGAAGAACATTATGCTCATCAGAAACATAAATTAGAGGTTCAATTCCATCTGTATTAACTTGCTTTAATGTATCACAAAAGTCAATTATACGCTCCAAATCTTGTTTTATTTGAGTTTTCTGATCGTCATTAAATTCCAATCTGGCAAGGTGAGCAAGCTCTTCAACTCTTTTATTATCAATTTTCATAAATCATTCATTTGATTAAACTTGTCTTCAATAATACGATAAACATTGTCTGCTAAGTGTTGCGCGTCACTTGATTTTAGACCTTTTGTACTAATGGGTCGATGAATGTGCAATCTCATTTTACCAGGCGTACCCCCTCCTTCCAGACCACCAGAGGGTAGACGCTTCCAATTGTCGGCAATGGTAATGGGTACAATATCTACCTGATTTTCAATAGCTAATTTAAAAGGTCCAAGTTTAAACTTTCTCATTTTTGGCACTGTATTACCAATTCCTCCTTCAGGAAAATTGAGAATACTAATACCTTCTTTAAGTTTTCTATTTGCCATTTGATATGCCTTGAATGAACCATCTCTCGACTTTCTATCAACTGGAATATCAATGGTTTTAAAAAAAATCTTGAATAACGGAATTTTACTCAACTCCTTTTTGGCCATGAAACTAAAGTAAAAAGGCATCTGAGTATTTACTGAAACTATATCGAAATACGAAAAATGATTTGGCGTAAAAACGAAGGTCTGCTTTTTATCTAAAAGTTCTTCGTAGGTCACTTCTCCTTTTAATCCAGTAAGCTTTAGCAAATTCCAACCCCAAATTCGCCTTAGTGTATGCGCCTTGGGATACCACTTTGGTCTACTAAGTAGAACTACAAAAACAGGATAAAAAAGTAAAAAAATAAGTATGAACCAAATAAAGAAATATACCGCCCATAGATAGCGTAAAAACTTCATTACTTGCTATTTAAGTGTTCCTTTAACTTATGTACTTGGATGTTTAAAAAATCAGATAACAATTTCTCTGCCATCATTCGCATCATAAAATTTAAATCTGCGTTTATAACAGCTTGTACCTCGGCAGTAGTCTCACTAATCTCTATTACATTCCACTGTATAACAAAATCAAATGGCACTTTATTTTGAGGCTTCATCTCAATTAAAACAGGTTTTTCAGTTTTGGTAAATGCCAATTCTATTTTTCCAAGTCCCTCAATATCTAAGTCTGCCGATCTCTCGTCATACGAAAATGATCTAACCTTACTAGGCATTAAGATAGCGTAGTTGGCAGGTACTGCTAGATAATCATATACTTCGACATTCGACTTATTTATTATAGCTTTTTCGCTTTCAATTTTTACCATAATTATTCATACATCATGTTTTTAGAAATAAACACCGCGGTTAGTATTGATATTATAAATCCTGTTATCACACTACCACCAATTGCTAAGGTAGCGTATCCTCGAGGGGTGAATTGACCAGCAATTTGCTGTTTTGCTAATTCTAATTCATTTGGTTTATCCTCTTTCTTTATATTTTCATCTGCCTCTATTTTCTTTTCCGCTTGTACAAATGCTTCTTGTAATTTGGGTGCATAAAAGTCTCCATTTGGCTGAAAAAAGTATGTAAATGCACCTATCATAACCGCCGCTCTAATAAGTGAAATAAGCACACCACTCAATAGAGTTCTGCCTATGCTTATAGTGCCACCTAGTAGTTTTCTAACTAGTATTAATCCCAAAACGATGCTAATTGCCAACACCGCCATTTTGGATATATACATCGTCATCGCACTGAAATTTTCAGTTTTATAGTACAGAAACTCAAGCGTTGCACAGAAGGCGCCCGCTATAATTCCAAAAATCCAAATTGATTTTTGCATAATATTACCTCCCCTCTGAATTAGTCTTCGTCTCGAGTTTTTCTAGTAAACTCTTCAAAATCATACTCTGGCATCAAATCGCTTTTTACATAATTTACTGTTTCTGTAAATGCTTCGCCAAACTTGTTGAAGTCCTCTTTGTACAAGAATATTTTGTGTTTTACATACCCCCCATCTTCAAATCGCTTTTTGCTCTCTGTAATGGTAATATAAAAATCGTCTCCCTTCGTGCTTTTTACATCAAAAAAATAAGTACGCTTTCCTGCTCTTACTTTTTTCGAAAAAACTTCATCTCTGTCGTAATTTGACTCACCCATCTCTTACTTTATTTTTATTTATCCTTTACAAAAGACGTAAAAAAATGTATTTCCAAAAACCTTTTTTTTAATAAACCCCTTCTTGCTGCATCATTTGGCGTTCGTACAAGTCGGCATACACTCCTTTTTTGGCCAATAGTTGAGCGTGCGTACCCATTTCTATGATTTGGCCTTCGTCCATAAACAAAATAAAATCACAGTCTTGCAACGAAGAAATTCTGTGGCTAATATTAATAAAAGTTTGCTCTTTATTCCAATTGTTCAAACTGTTTTTAATGGCGACCTCTGTTTTAGTATCTACTGCTGATAAACCATCGTCTATCAAGAGTATTTCGGGATTTTTGATTAATGCTCGAGCAATAGCCGTCCGTTGCTTTTGACCACCAGATAGAGTAATTCCTCTTTCTCCCAAAATTGTTTCCAAACCTTTGGGAAATGAATCAATTTCATTTTCGAGGGACGCAGAATTTATAGCACGTTTCAAATTTCCTTCATCTGCATCTGTATTTTTACCAAATAGGATATTATTTTTCAAAGTATCGCTAAATAGAAAAATATCTTGGGAAACATATCCGAACAATGCTCTTAAGCTATCAATATTATAATCATCCAAAGGTAAATCATCGATATAAATTTTGCCTTTTGTAGGCTTATAAATACCCATTAGATGCTTAGCTATGGTTGACTTGCCACTACCCGTCGTACCAATTATACCAAATTTAGAATTTGCTTTAACTTGAAAAGATAAATTTTGCAATACCCACTTTTCTGTTTCCGGATATTGAAATGAAACATTTTCAAATCGAATTCCTCTTTTCAATTCGTTAATTTTCACTTGTCCTTCATTCTTTTCAACAGGCGTATTCAGGAACTCATTTATCCTAGATTGAGAGGCTGCACCTCTTTGTACCAAAGATGTAACGTAGCCTAACGACGCAACAGGCCAAGTCAACATATTTACATAAATCACATACTCAACTATGTTTCCTAGTGTAAAATTTCCTTTGACCACCTCATTCCCTCCCACATACAATGTTATGAGTATACTCAAACCAATAAGTGCAATAACGGTAGGCATAAAAATCCCATTGATCATTACAAGTTTCATATTTTCTGCCTTGTAATCTTCATTTACCTCATCAAACTCATTGGCAAAATTTCGCTCTGTGGCATACGATTTTACTACATGAATTCCAGAAAAAGTCTCTTGAACATAGCTCGTTATCTTCGACAATTTTTGCTGAATTAAATCACTTTGCCTATTCATAGCATCGCTCACTCGATAGATAGTAAAAGCAAGAATGGGAAGCGGTATTAACACGAATAAAGTGATTTTTGCATTGACATAAAACATTAAGCTTACCACCATTGTAATCATACAAAAAAGGTTGAGTGTATACATTATGGCCGGCCCAGCAAAATCACGTACTTTGCTTACATCATCGCTTATTCTATTCATTAAATCACCTGTATAGTTCTTTGAATAAAAGCTTTGTCCTAGTTTTTGATAATGTTGAAATATGGTGTTTTTCAAGTCAAACTCAATGTATCTCGACATCACGATTAGTGTTTGTCGCATGAAGTACATAAAAACTCCTTTCAACAAAGCACTTGCTACTATTAATAAGCCTGCAAAGAGGGCAATTCTTGATGTTGTTTGAAAAAATCGTGGAATAGAATCAAAATAAATTGGGTTCTTATTTTCCTTTAATAATAGAACTATTCCATCGATGGATTCCCTTACTATTGGTGGGATTACAATGGAAAATACATTGGATAACAGAATGAAGACAAATCCTAGAAAAAGGTATTTTTTATACTTAAAAAAGTAACTCTTAAGTGTGTATAATGA
>JBEAPG010000095.1:0-6637 GCA_041164545.1 Bacteroidota bacterium | reverse complement strand
AGTATTTACTTGTTCTCCGTTTACAACTTTTACAATGTAGATACCATTTGGAACATTGCTTACATCAAGGGTATATCCATTGTTTGAAATGGAAGAACTTACATTTTCGCTTAGTACTACTTTTCCTGTAATATCTATTAGTTCAACCACTACATCAGCATATTGAGCATATTTTAATTGTACATTAAGCTCATTATTAGCTGGGTTTGGGTATAAGGCTATGTTATTGTCAAAGGATACTTTATCTACAGAAACTCCGTTTCTGTCTACGTTCCACCACGTAATATCAACATAGGTAGAGTTATTTGCAGTATTGGCATCTTGTATTGGATTAGCTCTA
Source organism: Bacteroidota bacterium (assembly GCA_041164545.1). GTDB lineage: Bacteria > Bacteroidota > Bacteroidia > NS11-12g > UBA9320 > UBA9320. The sequence goes on along the minus strand of JBEAPG010000095.1, from coordinate 6,297 downwards.
TTGATTGCTCCACAAGATCCACCAAAACGAATCGCTCTAGAAAACTCAACATAAGCTGTAGTACTGAAATTATTTCCTACTGAAATAGTGTCACCTACAGGTACTGCTCTACTAATAGCTGTTAGATAAGCGTTTCCACTTGTAGCATTCTGAGGAATTTGAAGGATAATCTGATTTGTTGCTAAATCAATAATAAGTGCATTCCAATAAAGTGTGTCTCCCGCTGCTAAATCATCTGTTCCATTGTTTTTACAAATAAGTTTTACGGGAATTCTAGTTCCTACTCCAATTTCTGATTGCAATTGGGTAGGTGATGCAATTTGATCTAGTGAAATGTCTAGGTTTTTCTGTGCAAAACCAGAGATAGTAAGACCAACTAAAAATAGGAGAGTAAGTGCTTTTTTCATTTTGTTATTTTAAGATTTTGTTGGTCAAATGTATGAGTTTTTCGTTTTAACCAAACAAAATACTTAAGTCTTGTAGTTCTAAATTAGCTAAAATGTTGTTTTCTGACGTAATGATGTCCTTTGCAAAGCCTTCTTTTCGCTTTTGCAGCTGCACAATTTTTTCTTCAATGGTATCCTTTGATATAAATTTATAACTAAATACTTTGTTTACTTGGCCTATGCGATGTGTACGATCTCTGGCTTGTGCTTCGGCTGCAGGATTCCACCACGGGTCGACTAGAAATACATAATCTGCGGAGGTAAGATTAAGTCCTGTACCTCCTGCTTTTAGCGATAGTAAGAAAACAGATACATCATCTTGGTTTTGAAATTTTTCTACTCGATTTTGCCTGTTTTCTTTGGAAGTAGAACCCACTAATTCGTAAGTGGGAATGTCTTTTTTTTGCAGTTCTTTATTTAACAAATTCAGATAGGATACAAACTGAGAAAAAACGAGTACTTTGTGTTTTTCTGAAACAGCAGTTTTTATATGTTCTATAAGTACCTGATGTTTACCGCTTGTGCCTTTATAATCAGGGTACAACATTGCTGGGTGATTCGCTATTTGTCGCAGTTTTGTTAGACCTTGCAGTATATTTAGTTTTGACTTCTGAATGCCCTTTTCTTCTACCAATTCTAAAATAGAATTTCGATATGCCGATTTGGTTTCTTCGTAAAGCTTCTCTTGTTCTTCAGTCATTTCGCAGAGTAACACTTTTTCAAAAATGGGTGGCAAGTCTTTGGCAACCTCTGCTTTGGTTCTTCTAAGTACAAATGGTTTTATAAATTTTTGGAGTTTGTCAGAAACTTCTTTTTCGCCCTGCTTCTCAATCGGTTTTACATATTCTTCTTCAAATTGCTTGGCTGTTCCCAACATACCTTTGTTCAAGAAATTCATCTGACTCCACAAATCACTGATTGAATTTTCGACAGGTGTACCTGTTAGCGCTATGTGAAAGTCTGCCTGAAGTTTGTAAATGAGTTGCGTGGTTTTGGCCTTGCGATTCTTTATATTTTGACTTTCATCTAAAACAATGGCTTTAAAGTGGAGCTGAGAGAATAATGCGTAATCATTGCGAATAAGACCGTAACTTGTAATAATAATTTCCGCTTTTTGAAGCGCTTGTACGGTTGTTGCCCGTTTGGTACCACTGTGTATTTCAAATCTTAAATTTGGGGTAAATTGTGTTCCTTCGTTATGCCAATTGTACAGCAGACTTGTAGGTGCTACCAGCAAACATGGCTCGCCAGAACTTTGACTGAATAAGTCTACCGCAACAGACTGGTTGCTTGGTTCTTCAATTATTTTTTGAAGGAAGGCTAGTGTTTGTACCGTTTTTCCAAGCCCCATGTCATCGGCTAGAATACCTCCAAAGTGGCTATTTTTTAAGAACATAAGCCAGCTTAGGCCATCAAGCTGGTATGGACGTAGCGTGCCCTTAAAGTTTTTACTCGGCTTTTCAGGGGAAATGTTTACGAGTTTGTTTAAGTGCTCTTGTATTTTCTCACTTTTAATGTGATCCAATACATCCAGCTGAAATTTCTTCACCTTGAAATTGTCGCCGTTTTTAGTTGCTCGTTCTAGCGATTCACCAATGGCAAACCACTCTTTTGGTATTACAAAAATGCTTTTGTCGGGTAATTCGTACTGCGCATTTCCATTTTTGATGTGCTTTAGAAGCGCCGAAAACGGAAATTGAAATTGGTCCACCGTTACCATTATTTTCAAGTCGAACCAATCGCTCTGGCTTGCAATGGTATATTGTATAGACGGTTTGGCGAAACTAAAACTTGTTTCGGGTGCATTGCTTAACTCAAAGCCTCCCGCTTTTAGCACTTCGTTATTTTCTTGTATCCAAGCCATAGTCTCGCCTAGTTCTCCTTGATTTACCAGAAATATATCATCTAGTTTTTGCACAAGTCCAAGCACTTTTAGAGAAGCAATTTGATTTTGTTCCCACTGTTTTGATCGCGCTATTTTGGTAAAACTAGGCCCGTTTTCGGTCCATTTAAATGTAACATGAGTGTGTTTGTCGTCACTAAACCAAAAAATATTTTTGCCGTATTTTAAGGATACACGAATTCCATATTTGTCTGCACTAAGTTTACTAAGTTTAAGCAGCACTTTTGCTTCGTGTTTTTCATTGATTATTTCAAAACCTTCAGCGTAAACGGGCGATGTTTCCATCAGTTTTTTTACAAAGCTACCGTAATACTTTTGTTCTGTTTGGGGTGCTATATGAATGTATTTTTTATCTAAAAACACCGCCAACTTAGCACCATCCACAAAATCGTAAAAACGATACAGTTTCTTATTTACAATTAAGATAGCGGGCTGGGTGCACAACATTATTCCGCCTTGTTTCATAAATGCAAAACGGTCATTCTCGTGCATAAGTGTTACAAAATAATTTGTGCCGTTTTCGTTACGTCTAAAATGGAAAAGAACCTTGCTGAAATCACTTGTTATTTCAATATTTTGAAATGCAGGATTTATTTCGTCGGCTACGTAAAATCCTGTGTATGGTGATGGTATTTGCTTGAGTAGGTTAGCAAACTTTTCATCTAAGAACGGGCGAATGTGGGTTTGAAAAAGTTTGGCGTCTAAATGTTTGCTGTAAAATTCCTTCGGTCGTATTTTCTTTACTTTAGAGAAAACTTTAATGAGGTTTTCTGGCATCGTAGCATCCAGCATTTTTATCCAAGTTAGCTCTTGCTCAGTAAGTTGAGTATAGTAAGATGCGTTACCCGAAAATACTTTTTGGTAGGTGAGAGAAAGCGTGCCCAATGGAGTGTAAGCTACCACAAAAGGCTCTATGAGTGGGCCTAAATTAGGGTGAACCGACACACTAAAAATGAGACGATATGATGAATCGTTTGAAACTTTCACTGCACTTGTTTAACTACTCGAAAAAGGGCGAAAGATATGGTTGCCGCTTAAATTGACCGAGCAAATCAGAAATTTTCTTCGAAATATTTTTCTTCTATGGTTTCGAGTAAATCTTCCGGCTTAATTACCCGCCAATCAATGTCATTTAAAACGCCGCCATAGCGCAAAGCGTGGTGTAGTTGGTATCGGTCCATTTCGCTAAGAACGTGATCTAGTGCATTGATTACGAATATATTGCCATCAATTTCTTCCAGCCACTCTTCATAGTAATCATCTAAATCGCCATGAAAGTTGAGTACATTTTCAAAAATGAGTATAAAGTTGGATATTCCATCTTCGATGAGCAAATCGATTAACTCATTTTTGAGCAACATTATATCGTTATTAATGGTGTCATTCCATTCGCCAATAAATTCTAAAACGCAAAAGGATTGATCATAATCTACGTATAGCTGTTTATAGAATAAGGTTTCACTTCCAAAGCTATCCCATTGAGGATGAATTAGATAATTATATATTTTATTGGTAAAATGAAACTCAGAGTATTCCTTGCCGTAATTTAAAGCATTGGGATCATCTTCTGAATTATAGATGTCTCGCCATAGATAAAATGGTTCTATTAAATGCATATTTTATCCCGAAATATTTGTGTCGTCAACCAGGTATAGCGGTCTGTTCTTTACATTGTCGTTTATTCGACTAATGTATTCTCCAATCATTCCTATACCCAGAAGTTGGATGCCTCCCAAAAATACTACGGTAATCATAAGCGAAGGCCAACCTGGCTCATAACGTTGCAATACAAACCGACCATACAATGTATATAGTATTAGAATAAATCCGAGGAAAGCGCAAACAAAACCCGAAATAGTAGCTAACCGCAGCGGCCAATTACTAAAAGACGTAATTGCATCCAGCGCAAGTCGAATCATTTTTCTGTATGTATAGTTTGTTTCGCCTGCGTTTCTCCCTTTTCTTTCATATGTCACAAAAGTTTGGTTGAAACCCAACCAAGCAATTTGCCCCCGCAGGTATCTTTGTTTTTCAGGCATTCGCTTTAGCGCATCTACAACTTTTCTATTCATTACCCTAAAGTCTCCTGTATCCAAAGGAATATCGATGGTTGTAATTCTATTAAGCAATTTGTAGAAAATACTGGCAGTTAGCTTTTTCATAGCGCCTTCGTCTTCTCGCTTCACTCGCTTAGCATATACAACGTCAAAACCATCGTTCATTCTTTGGAGCATTTGGCCGATTACTGATGGAGGATCTTGTCCGTCGCTATCCATTAGCACAACCCTATCACCTTTTGCATAGTCTATACCTGCACTCACCGCTACTTGGTGTCCAAAGTTTCGACTCAGGTTTATGTATTTATTGTGCTTGTTTTGTTTGCACAGTTGGCGAATAAGTGATAGTGAATCATCTTTGCTGCCGTCATTTACAAAAATTATTTCGTAATCTATTTCAAGTTTAAGCACTTCATCTTCTAAATCCTTCATAAAGGAGAGTAAGCCAGCTTCTTCATTGTAAATAGGTAAGATTATCGAAATCATATTATCAATGCAAATAAACAAGAATTCATCCTAATTAAAATTTGGGAGTATAGATTAAATTGGGAAATCTAACTTTCTGTTTTAAGAATTGAAGACTTTGGAGCACGATTGAAAGATAATAAGGAAATCATCTCTGAATAAAATTTACAATATCCATATTTTGGGTTAAAAACGGTAAAATGTTGTCTTATTTATTTTAGAAACAAGGTCTATTTGTGTAGGTTTTAAATTTAATGGTTAGGTGTAATAAATATGACACGAAATATATTTAGAAGTGTTGCTATGTCTAACTTTGACCTGATAAAGTTTTGAAAAAATAACGCTAAAATGAGAGGTTATGAAAAAGAAAACACCCGTATCCGAAATTATGTCAAAAGACATTATAAGTGTAAATGAAAATAACACGCTAAAACAAGTAAACAAGCTATTAAAAAATTGGCATATTCGGCACTTTCCTGTGCTTAACAATAAAAAAGTGGTGGGAATGTTGACCCAAACCGACTTACAAAAAGTGAGTTTTATAAATACGATGGATGGTGATGAAATAACTAAAGCGCTATATGACGAGCTTACTGTAAGTCAAGTAATGACCAAGCACGTAAAAACAGTACAAGCAACGGATACTATTCACGATGTTGCTGTAGAATTATCGACAAATGAGTTTCATGCTTTGCCAGTATGCCAAGAGGAAGAAGTTGTGGGGATAGTGACAAGCACAGACCTAATCAAGTATTTGCTAGCTCAGTACTAGTACATTAGCTCGTTGCTAGAAGGTGCTTTACAATTAAATAATAAAAACATTTGTGTTGAACTTTTAACCAAATCATAATTCTATGGTTTGAAAAACGAAACGTTTAAGTGCGATCTATGTGGCAAAACAATTTGGTTTGAATGGAGTGCAATGAAAATTGAAAACCTAACCAACGGAATAAGTGAGATATACGAAAGCATAGTTGCTGGTGAGACTCGTGCTGACATTTTAACAGCAGAAGTACATCCTAGCTATAGACTAAGTGCAAAAAACTTGTATCGGTATCTGATATTAAGAAGCTTTGATTTAAGAAAATTTCACGATAGTTTGTCAGATATTGGGGTGTCTTCTCTTCGATCAGCTGAGGGTTATGTATTTAATAACCTGCATAATGTGATTCGAAACTTAAAACTTATTCAGGGAATAAACACGCCAAAAGAGTCAGGCTATGAAGTGGTAGGTTATAAAAGAGGCAAATACCTATTGCAGCGTCATTCTCGAGCTTTGTTTAACGATCAGCAATTGGGCCACTATACCGAAATTATGGTTACTATGCCCACAGAAGCAGCAACAGACCTTGGTTTGGTAAAAAATATGATATCAAAAGGTATGGATGTGGCTCGAATCAATCTGAGCCACGACGATATCAAAACC
>JBEAPG010000094.1:0-6645 GCA_041164545.1 Bacteroidota bacterium | reverse complement strand
TGCATCCATTCTATGAACATAATCCCCATTATAATAGGCGTAAGCTAGCTTTAATGCGTCTACTATTCCTGTTCCCTTGTTGTTGATTACTTGAACATTAGGCCTATTACTAGCAAATTCTAACAAGATTGTTTCCGACCTATCTTCACTACCATCATTCACTGCTATCAACTCCCAATCAGCATTCGATTGTGATGCAATAGATTCTAAGCAAGGCCTTAAATAAGGCTCCGCATTTTTAACTGGCATAACTATGCTAATCACAAACGCAATATAAAAACTTTCTAATTAGGGCACAAAAAATGGAGAGCTAAAAGACCCTCCTAAGTAGTTAGTAGTTTTATTTAATAATTTACATAACCTCGAAGGTTAATTTCAAGTTTACTCTAAACTCTGTAACTACATCGTCTTTTACCACGGCACTCATTTCGTTTACATAAACTGATTTGATATTTTTTGCTGTTTTGTTTGCACTGGCTATGGCTTTTCTTGTTGCATCTTCCCAACTTGTTTCTGAGTTGCTTAATACTTCTATTACTTTTAATACTGACATATTTTTTAAACGGGGCTTTTGAAATAAATCACCAATAAATGTCAATTTTATGCTTAAACTAGAAAAGAGTTTTTGATTCTATAAATCTATTTTATCTTTGACCTAGGACTGGTGTTATATTTTGAAAAATTTACACCGATTACTTTTCCGGCTGAACCAATGCGTATAAGAACAGGCCTTAAAATCCAGACTTGTCGGTAATGATTCTGCCAGTTTTCTGCCAGATGAACGTTGGAAGTTCGTGACGAAACGGAGGCCAAATCCTATCATTTTTTTGAAGTTTTTCAAGAAAAACCAGTCCTTTTTTTATCCTCTATCACACCCACAAAAAAAATTGCCAATTACTATTTGTGAAACTTTTCTCGTCAGTTTTTAACAAGATTTAACTTAGTATTGTTGAGTTATGAAAATGTCATTTAAAAAATTTAGCTATATCTGTTTTACTTGTATATTAGTTTTAGTAGTCAATAATACTTGGGCTCAGGTTGAAATTTTTACGTTTGATGATGGCACCAAGATACCTGTTGATATAATAGATAAAGGCCCTGATGGAGGCAGAAACACGGCTCTTTATTTGGGCGGATTAGGAATTGGCGGAATAAAACTAGTTGGTTTTGATTATTATAGACCAACAAAGTATTTTTTTTCAGCCATGGCAGGACCAAACAATTATATGGTTGATGGCAACTACTTTTTTGCAAATTTTACAAAAGACATCACGCCATCTCAAAGCGTAGAAGGCGGAGCAAATTCTGGAATTGCATACGTCCTACGCTTTCCTGCAAAGAAAAGGAGCTCATTAGGTGCTCATTTATGTTTAAATCATCTCAACCAAATTAACAATCCTGAAGCAAGTTTTAGTTGGGGCTGGTTTAAACTAACGGAAGTAAACTCTAGCATTTCTTAGCTTTCGGCTAAAAATTCTAAATTAAAAATGAGCGAAACAAATATTAGACAAGGAAGTTCATATAAGCGTATTAATTTAGATGCTATATTTTATTCTTCTAGATCGATTGACATCGAAAGCTATGCAAGGGTTTCTTATAGATTTACAGATACAGGTTCAGACACTATAGTTACAACTAAATCAGTTGACGATATATTAAATAAAATTGGATATCGATTTTATATTGACGGTAAAGCTACGGATTGGGGAAAAGGAAGATTTAGTTATAAATACACAATAGGAGTACAATCTAGCCCACTAAAAGAAGATGGACTAACGCCTAAAATGATGGCAGGCGTCGGACAAGGATATAGTTTTAGAACCGGTAAAAAAGGCAAAGATTAATGGAATTCGACATAATAATTAGGAAGTGTCTTGAAGCATTTCTTACCTAATTATTCAATCACCCCACTGCCTACCAATCTATCTCCTATATACCAAGCGGCAAACTGCCCTTTGGCCACCGCTTTTTGTGGTTCGTTAAAATGAATAAGTAAACCTTTATCTGTTTTTTGTAATCTAGCCCCAAACAAAGGCTGTCTGTAGCGTATTCTACATTGATATTGCTTAGTTTTGCCTATTGCCAAGACTTCCTTTGGGTTTACCCAATGTTCATCTTCGTTCGAAATAAACAAGCCCTTACGATATAGGGCAGGATGACGCTCGCTCTCTCCCACATAAACTGTATTGGTTTGGGTATTGGTTTGAATTATAAAAAGCGGCTCTTTATATCCGCCAATATTAAGTCCTTTGCGCTGACCAATGGTATAAAAATGAGCCCCATTATGTTGGCCAATGGTTATTCCGTCACTTTCTACAAACGTATATTCTTGGTTGGCTTCTAATTCCTTTTCAAAACCTTTCCAATCGCGTTTTATCTCAATAACGTTTCCGCGTTTTTCTTTCAATTGTTGTTTTAAAAAATCGGGCAATTTCACCTTACCAATAAAACATAATCCTTGCGAATCGCGTTTTTCGGCCGTTACTAAATTCTGCTCTTTAGCAATTCGTCGCACTTCACTTTTTTCTAATCCCCCTATTGGAAAGAGTGCTTTAGATAATTGATGCTGATTTATCTGACATAAGAAATAGCTTTGATCTTTGTTATTGTCTTTGCCTGCTAGCAATGAAAAAACACCGTTTTCTTCCCCTTTTCTGCAGTAATGTCCGGTTGCAACATAGTCTGCACCCAGCTTTTCAGCATATTTCAAAAAGGTGTCAAACTTAATTTCTCGATTACATAATATGTCAGGATTCGGAGTTCGACCCTTTTCGTATTCTGAAAACATATACGCCACAATACGATCGTAATATTCGCCACTTAAATCAATAGTATGAAAGGGAATGCCGAGTTTGTCGGCAACTAACAAAGCGTCTTTGCTATCTTCTTCCCAAGGGCAATCATCGCTAATAGTAAATTCTGTGTCGTGCCAGTTTTTCATGAACACACCAATTACTTCGTGGCCTTGCTCTTTTAGCAAATATGCCGCAACTGATGAATCTACCCCGCCAGACAACCCCACTACTACTTTTGCCATATTCTATTCTATTACTTGTATTGGAACTCGCGTTCCTGAATGTGTATTATTTTGCAAATGAACAATATACGCTCCAGACGAAACAGATTCTATTACAAATCCATTACCCAACATTTTTCCATTTATAACCACTTCTCCTTGCATATTATAAACCGTATAGGTGTCGAATTGTTCTCCTTCTACCACAATAAGCTGACCTGTTTTGACAGGGTTGGGATATACTTTAATGTTTTTAGAAACATCAATAACGCTAGCCCTAAAATTTACATTAATCTGTTTTGAATCGCTATCCTCAGCACATCGGTTGGTACTTACTAATTTCACGGTATAATTTCCCTTGTCTGGATATTGATGAACGGGATTTGCTGCGGTGGATGAATTCCCATCGCCAAAACTCCATAAGTGCGTGTCCGAGTTTTGGGACGTATTTGTAAAAGTTAGGCTGGTTCCATTATCTGCGTAGCTAAAACCTGCTGTTGGGTTGGCCACCACAAATACACCTTCTTGGGTTTCACTGCTTTCTGTACACTCATTTGCCGCTTTTACAGACACTGTTTGATTGCCTCCTGCAGCCCAATTTACGATCGCTGACACTTCATTATTTGCTCCTGATATCGAACCACCAGATGAAGTAGTCCAAACATAGGATTCGGCGTTTTCAACAGCTTCTATTTGATAAATTGCATTACCTAAACAATTCGTATCCTGCTGCACAAATGCATTTGGAGCATCTAAAGAGTTTACTTTGACTACCACCACTTTTTCTAACGTATCCGAGCCTATAAAGTTGGTTGAAATAAGTCGTATCGTTTTTGTCCCCGAATTCGCAAATGAAACCGTATGAGGACCATATGTTGCTGCATATGAAGGATTTGCCCCTTGGCCGAAATCCCAAGCGTAAGAATTATCTCCAGTTTCGGTATTATTGGTAATTGTAATATTGTCTCCTGGGCAAATCACTGTATCACTAATTGCAAACATGCTTTTGGGAGGGCTAAGCAAGCATGCTGAAGCACTTACTGCCTGCATATTAGAAGGACCACAAGGACTAGAAGCTATACTTTTTGTTTTCACATAATTGCCACCTTCAATATCGGTCGCGACTAAGTCCGTTTTTCTCTGACCTGGCCCCAAAGAATAAAACATAACTTTAGAACTTGCTCTGACGTGGCCCAATTGATGGCCATGACCTAGCTCATGAGTTGCAACCGTTTCAAAGTCTAATTGATTGCTTGTAGGGCTTCCAGTACCATAGTACCAATTTCGTGTGCTATCAAACTCGATATCTAGTTCTTTCACAAACCAGTTTAAATTTCCACTTGAAAAGCAACCTGTATACCAACTGTAACATACTCCCAACCTGCTGTCGCCAAAGTTTGTAAAACGGACAATGTTGACATCTTCACTGGCTATAGAATCGGCATTGCTAGGATTTCCAATTACCCAATTCATTTGCGTTTCACAGCGCCATTCCTCTAGCGAACGAGTGAATGCATTAACGGCATTTTGGTTGCTCGCAAAATTAGAAGTCATTTGCCAAGTATAACCTCCAGCAGCATTGTCATTTATATGATCCACTTCATAAAACGAAGTATCGCTAGAAGTAGAATACAAAACATTGGAATGAGCCCATTTTACTTCCAACTCATTGCTTGACTCACCTGATTCATTTAAATTGTTTACCACTTCAATTTTGCCCGATCCTGCTCTTGATGGCACATATATTTCTATCTTACTATTGCTCCAAGAAACATAGCTCGTTGCTGTTGGTGTGTAATAAAATCTACCATCACCAAAATTGGCATCTTTAAAACCTACTTTACCATTCCCTCTAGCAAAGCCAAAATTACTGCCGTTAATGGTCAACAGCGTGCCTGTGCCAGATGATAGCGTGTCGACACTAAATGAACTGATAGTAGGATTTGCGATGGGTTTTATCACTTTCCTTCCTGCTTCTGGGTCGAAATCTTTAATTATTACTTTGCCTCCTTCTGTTATTTTTTGAATAGCCGGGTATAATTCAAAAGGAATGGACAAATACGTGTTTTCTATGTCAAACGCTTTATATTCAGTAAGGCTATAGGCAATAAAGGATTGAATGGAGGCCGTTGGAATGAACACAGGATAATCGCCTTGCACATTCACATTGTTCTTTTTTAATAAAAAAACGCCCACATCGCCAATGCTCAGCTCCAATTCTGGGTGCACTGTCAACGCTTCAAGACCAACAATCCCTCCAGCCGTTACTACTTGAATTTTAGATGCGTATGTAACACCTTTAAAAACCTTATACGACTGCAGCGTACTTAATGTATAAATAAGTTTGTGGTTGTTATCCCATAAGCTAGTCTGATCAATTACTTCAGCTTCAATAACTAAATCACTTTTGGAAATCCGTTTTTCCAAGTCCCAGTGCTCTACTGTACATTGTGCAAAACCTTGAAGACTAAAGACTAACATGAGAATGTAAAGTATAAGTTTATACATATCGAAGGGTTTTTATTTTAAGTATTAGTAAACAAAATTATTTACAAACTTAGGCTAGTGCAATTAATTATTGACATTTGCACCGTTTTGAAATCATATTTATCAAAAACTATAGGCATTCTCGGTGGTGGACAACTGGGCAAAATGCTGTTTGAAGCGGGCTCCCCACTTAATTTAAAGTACGTTTTTTTAGAAAAGAGCGTTGACTGTCCTGCTGGTCTTGTAAACCAAAATCAGGTTGTTGGCGATTTAAAAGATGCTGAAAAAGTGAAAGAACTTGCTGCGAACGCAGATGTTGTCTCATACGAAATAGAACACGTAAACACTGAAGCATTGCTGGAATTGGAAGCAGAAGGTAAACTGGTTTTGCCAAGGCCAGGTGTTTTACAAACCATACAAGACAAAGGCCTTCAAAAACTATTTTATACCAACAACTCAGTTGAGACCTTACCTTATAAACTTTGCACCAACGAATCGCTGGCAGAAACCGTAGACCAATGGCCAGATGAAACCTTTGTTCTTAAACATCGCACGGGTGGTTATGACGGAAAAGGGGTGCAAGTATTGTCAAAATCTGAATTTGAAAAATTGATGGTAGAAAACAGCAATTCGCTGCAATGTGATACCGGTTTTGTGATAGAAAAGTTTTTGGCAGATGTGACCGAAGTATCTGTGATTGTAGCCATTGGGCAAACAGGAGATTACCTTGCCTACGAGCCTTGCGAAATGGTTTTCGATCCTCAATCCAACTTGATGGACTATTTAATGGCGCCAAGCCATCTGGATGCAGCTATTCAACAAAAATGCAAAGAACTTGCCCTGCGAGTTGTTTCGTCGTTTGATAGTGCAGGATTGTTTGCTGTAGAACTGTTTGTGGACAATCAAAACAGTGTTTATGTAAATGAAATAGCGCCCAGACCGCATAATAGCGGACATCACACTATTGAGTCTTGCATAACCTCACAATACGAACAACTTAACCGTATATTATTAAGCTTGCCATTGGGCGATACGCGATTAATTAATACAGCCATTACTTGCAACATAGTAGGACCAACCGATGTAAATGGAGCATACTACATTGCTAACTTAGACGAAATCCTAAAAATTCCAGGTGTTTA
>JBEAPG010000093.1:0-6688 GCA_041164545.1 Bacteroidota bacterium | reverse complement strand
AACCGATACGCTGTATTGCAACGTAAAGTTTATGATAGAAGGGGAAGAAGAAGTAGGTAGCACCAACTTGGGCCCATTTGTCAGAGCAAATGCCGAAAAACTAGCGGCGGACGTAGTGCTAATAAGCGACACAGGAATGATAGCCAACGACATACCGAGCATAGACACCGGATTGCGTGGTTTGAGCTATGTAGAAGTAGAAGTAACCGGACCAAACATTGACTTGCACAGCGGCACCTACGGCGGAGCGGTAGCTAACCCAATAAATGTATTGTGCGACATGATAAGTAGTTTGCACGACGAAAACCGCCACATTACCATTCCTGGTTTTTATGATGCGGTGCAAGAAGTGAGCGAAGAAGATAGAGCGGCGATGGCCAAAACACCATTTAGTTTGGAAGAATACAAAAAAGAGCTGGACATAAATGATGTGATGGGTGAAGCGGGCTACAGCACCATAGAACGCACCGGCATACGCCCGACGTTGGACGTAAACGGAATTTGGGGTGGCTACATAGGCGAAGGAGCAAAAACCGTATTGCCCAGCAAGGCGTATGCTAAAATAAGTATGCGATTGGTGCCTAACCAAAAAAGCGGAAATATCACTGAGCTTTTCCAAAAGCATTTTGAAAGTATAGCCCCACCAAGTGTAAAAGTAAAAGTAAAACCACACCACGGAGGTGAAGCAGCGGTAACACCAACGGACAGTAAAGCGTTTAGAGCTGCAAGCAAGGCCATGGAAAAAACCTTTGGCAAAGCACCAATACCAACACGTGGAGGAGGCAGTATACCGATTGTTGCTCTGTTTGAAGAAGCTTTAGGCTTAAAAACGGTATTGTTTGGTTTTGGCCTGGATAGCGATGCCATACACAGCCCCAACGAAAAATACGGATTATTCAACTTTTACAAAGGCATAGAAACCATACCATATTTTTACGAGTATTTTGGGGAGGGAGAGTAGGTTTGGAGATGTAAGATAGCAGAAAATGAAAAAGAGAAATTTGGAATATTTAGGAGGTTTCTCTAGGCAAAAAAACACAAACAACAGCTCGACTTAAATTGCTAAATATGAATAAATTACGAATAACTGGAATAATTCTTCTAATTGCTAACCTCACCGTTTTCGGACAATCAAATGAATGGATTTCCCTTAATGAAAAAAATTATTCAATTCAATATCCAGACAATTGGGAATTAAACCAATCTGGTCAATTAGGGACCAGCTTTATTCTCTTTAGTGAGTTAAGCTCTGATACAGACCGATTCAAAGAAAATGTGAATCTGATTATTCAAGACTTGGCAGGTTATAATATTGACCTAAACGGGTATGTAGAAATCTCAGAAAGTCAAATTAAGACAATGATAACGGATGGAAATATTATTTTGAGCAATCGAATAAAACAAAATAAAACCGAATATCACAAAATAATATACACAGGGAAACAAGGTATATTCAATTTGAAATTTGAGCAATTGTATTGGATTCAAAATGACAAAGCATACGTATTAACTTTTACCTGCGAGGCAACTGAATTCAACAATTTCATGGCCATAGGAGAGCGCATATTAAATAGTTTTGAGATAAAATAAAACTAAGTTAAACTGCCGATTTAGTTTGGCTATTTAACCAAAATGGGGTCTCCTGCAAGGGACCCCATTTCAAATTTTCAATATTCTTTTTGCTAGTGCATTCACATTTAGTCGGCATTTGCAACGCTAACCTTCCCAATCCAAACAGAGAATCAGTTCTTAAAACTACCGTTGTAACAATGCTTGCTAGTACGCTTAAATTAAAATATAATCCCGTATTTTGTCTCGCTTAAAAAAATCACCTTACTCTTACTATCCATTATGCTCGCAGTGTATTTACTTTAAAACACTTACACGCCGTTTAACAGCCAACTCATATTGGACAAAATGGTGAAGAAGTGACCAGAAACGTCAAATCTTCTTCATTTAATAAGCAACTTCATTCTTTCTTAAAAAACTAAGGCTACCTTTATGGTTTAAAAAGAACCCGTTATGAATCAAGTTTTTACCAAAATAGGTTTTTTCTCATTACTATTTCTTCTACTCGCCAGTTGCGAAAAAGAAGTAATACCAAATGAAACTTTTTATTTGGAATTTGAAGAGAGTGTCACAATTAAAGACGATCAGCAGAATTTCAACATCACCTATTCAAAACTAGTTGAAGATTCCCGTTGCCCAGAAGATGCAATTTGCGTGTGGGCAGGACGAGCAGTTATCCAAATTAAGGACCAAGACAATAAGGTATACGACTTAGGTATTGGAGACCTGGAAGCAGGAGGCTCAACGTATGTAAATGAAGTTGAAATAAATAGTTTAAACTTTAAACTCTTAGATGTGAGCTACAAAAAAAAGGCAGAGCAGGGAGAAGAAAAGAAGTCCAGAATAAAACTGGAGGTACGCAAGAAATAATGGGCCCAAGCAGCTTATTTTGACAGTCCAAATCAGAAAGCCAATTCTTGTGATTTAATGCTCATAGGAAAGTCAAACAAAGTTGCTTTTACTTGCCAGAGTGCATACCTTCGTAGGTTTACAGCATAGTACTATTATGGTATTTTCAGGTACATTCAAAAGAACTTTACGAGCATTATTGCTTGTTTTTATAACTGGCCAGGTCATTGCTCAACAAACTATATTAACCAGCAGTAATTTGCCTATTGTCGTTATAACTACAGACATTGACCCAAATACAAATAAGCCTTTCGAAATACCCGACGAGCCTAAGGTTCCAGCATCTATGAAAATTATATACCGGCCAGATACTAGCCGCAACTACCTTACCGATATAGATAACGCAGCATTTCTTAACTATGATGGTAAAATAGGTATAGAATTGAGAGGCAGTAGTTCGCAAACCCTGGACAAAAAGCCATATGGTTTAACTACGCTAGAAAATGATAATGAGAGTAACAACAATGTAAGCTTATTGGGAATGCCTGCTGAAAATGATTGGGTATTAAACTCACTTGCTTTTGACCCTTCTATGATTCGCGACTATTTGAGTTATACCTTGGCTGCCAATATGGGCAATTATGCTCCCAGAGTGCACTATGTCGAAGTGATAGTGAACGACGATTACAAAGGCGTTTATATTTTAACTGAAAAACTAAAAATAGACGGCGATAGAATAGACATCGAAAAACTTTCAACTAGTGATAATACCTTCCCTAACGTAACGGGAGGATACATAATAAAAGCAGACAAAACCAATCCGGGCGAAGAGGTGTCTTGGACTATGCCTAGCTACGACGGATGGGACGTAGATTTTTTACACGAAAATCCGAAGGCTAAAAACATAACAAGTCAACAAGACGACTACATACAAGGTGTATTTTTTGACTTAGCGCAAAAGGCTAATCAAAAAAATGCATCTATTGCCACGGGCTATCCTACTATAATTGATGTTCCCAGTTTTGTAGATTATATGATAATGTCTGAGTTTGCGTCTAATCCCGATTCGTACCGATTCAGCACTTTTTTTCACAAGGACAGAGGCGGAAAACTACGAGCAGGTCCCGTTTGGGATTATAATCTCTCTTTTGGCAACGACTTATTTGTATGGGGATTTGATAGAAGTTTTTACGATGTGTGGCAATTTGATTATGAAAACATTGGACCCAAATTTTGGAAAGACCTTTTTAATGAATCCAATTTCAGATGCTATTTGTCAAAAAGATGGTTTGAGCTAACTGCTACTGACCAACCCCTGAACTATAACATTATTTCAAACCAGATAGACTCTTACACAGACTTACTTTACGAATCACAACAACGAGAACAAACACGCTGGGGCACTGTAGATTCGCAGATGTACAACATCGCCGCTATGAAATTGTGGATTGAAAACCGCATTGATTGGATAGACAAACACATTGGTTCGGCAGCAAATTGCAGCAATGTAAGCACTCCACCTTTGGTCATAAGCCGAATTCACTACAACCCTGCTGACGAGACTGGATTTGAAAGCGACGATTTAGAATTTATCGAAATCACCAATAATTCAAATTCCAGTGTAAATGTCACCGGATACTACATAAAAGAACTTGGCATCTCCTATCAATTCCCTGCAAACACAAGCATCATAGCGCAGCAAAAAATCTATTTGTGCAGTAATGCTTCGGCATTTAAAGACTTTTATGGTTTTACCCCTTTTGGCGAATATGAACGAGACTTAAAAAACAGCTCGTATAACATTGTCTTATCGGATGCTTTTGGCAATACCATAGATGAAGTTCGCTATTTTGACGAAGCTCCTTGGCCGGAAGGCGCAGACGGTGATGGTCCTTATTTGCAAATCAAAAATGTATTTGTCGATAATAACAAGGCAGACAACTGGGTTTTGAGTACTCAAAAAGTATCAAGCGCAGATGAAGCTATACTTATGCCAAGTATCACCGCATATCCCAATCCCACGAATGGTGTTTTACATTTTAATTGGAATAACAGCTTATACGCTTCGTTAGACTGCACCATTTACAATACCGTAGGGCAAGTAATTGGTATTTATAAGCTAAACGCAGCTGTTTATCAAATAGACCTAAGTGTGTTAGAAAACGGAATCTATTTTTACGAAGTAACAAACGGAGATAAACTGCTGATGAAGAATAAAATCCTGAAACTTTAATCAAGGTACGAAGC
The DNA here is from genome assembly GCA_041164545.1 of Bacteroidota bacterium. Taxonomy (GTDB): domain Bacteria; phylum Bacteroidota; class Bacteroidia; order NS11-12g; family UBA9320; genus UBA9320. The sequence continues at coordinate 2,023 of JBEAPG010000093.1, read as the reverse complement.
CTAAATTTACAGTTCGTTTTGTTTCGAATTTACAAGTAATTTCAGTCAAGTAGTTCATCTCGCTTTGGTGTTTTCATCTATTTGCATTTTGGTTAAAATCCGATTACCTCAGAACCAGATTTAGCTATTTAAACAATTTGTACTTGTTCCAATCTAATTTTATTTCTTCTATAGAATTAAAATCTGCTACTTTGCCAACGAAAATTGATGAGTTTACTTGGATAGTGAAGCGCCTCTAGCCTACAATTAAATTGCTTAATTTTTCACCCCACGTACTTACTAAACAATGGACAAACAACTAATCGATAAAATTTACCACGCCCAGTACAATCAGAACCACAAAATCCCAGGACCTTTTGGTGAAAGATATTTGACGTATGCAGATTACATCGCATCGGGGCAACCATTAAAATTTATTGAAGAATACATTCTAAATGTTGTTTTACCAACGTATGCCAATACGCATACAGAAGCATCATTTACAGGTTTGCAAACCTCAAAATACAGAGAAGAGGCTCGGGCAATTATTAAAAAATCAGTAAACGCGAGCGATGATGATATACTCATTTTCACTGGATCGGGGTGCACGGGAGCGGTTGATTTGTTGTACCGCAAATTGCTTCAGTTTTATCAAACTCAAGATACTTATCCGGTAGTATTTATAGGGCCATACGAGCATCATTCTAATATTTTACCTTGGAGGGAAGGCCCATTTGAACTGGTAGAAATACCATTGGGTAGTGATGGCAATGTAGATTTGGAAGCACTTGAAGAGCAGCTCAAGAAATACCAAGGCAAAAAGCCCTTGATTGGTAGTTTTTCGGCGGCTTCTAATGTTACAGGCATTATTTCACCTGTAAATGAAATACACGCATTACTAAAAAAGTACGACGCCCTATCTTTTTGGGACTATGCAGGCGCAGCGCCGTATATGGCCATTGATGTAAATCCTGAAAATACAGCCGGAAAAGATGCCGTGTTTATTTCCACGCACAAACTAATAGGTGGCCCAGGCACACCCGGTGTGCTGGTAGCCAAAAGAAACCTGTTCAAAAAAGGCTTGCCCGTAGTAACCGGTGGCGGAACTGTCCATTTTGTTACCAAAACACAACAACTTTATTTTGAAGATATAGAGGTGCGTGAAGAAGGTGGTACGCCTGCCATTATAGAATCAATACGTGCAGGATTAGCGTTTAAACTAAAAGATACAGTTGGAGCTTCTACCATCGAGAAAATAGAACACGATTACATTTCTGAAGCATTACAAATCTTTAGCCAGCATCCAAACATATACGTGCTTGGCGATTTATCTGCAAAACGGCTAAGCTTTTTGGCATTTCACATCCGATTTAACGGACGCTTTTTGCACCACAATTTTGTAGTGGCATTGCTCAACGATTTATTTGGAATCCAATCGCGGGGCGGATGCAGCTGTGCAGGCCCGTACGGTCACGATCTGATGAGCTTAAGTGAAGAAAAATCGCAACAGTACATGGTAGAATTAAGCACCGGAAATGTAGGTAGTAAACCAGGTTGGGTGCGTTTAAACTTCAATTATTTTATACCTCGCGAGGAATTCGAATACATTGTAAATTGCATTATCTGGCTTTCAGAAAACGGCTGGAAATTACTAGACTTATACCACTTTGACGACAACGAAGGGCTGTGGAATTGCAAGCAAGAAACAGAAGTAAAAATACATACCATTGCCGACTTTTTAACCGATGATTTTGAGTTGCAAAAGGGAAATAGCGAAGACAAAGAAATAATGAGAGCCAACTACCTAAAATTTGCTACGGAGCTAGCGGAGAAACAAGTAGCTCAACTCAACCCAGAAACGTTCCAAGATTACAAATATCATCAGGTAGACAATCCTTTGCGTTGGTATGCTCTGGCTCAAGATATAGAATTATAATTAGCGGTGTAATGGACAAAATAGTTGGTAATTTAGGTTCATTTTTTTCAAGTGGACAAAATAGTTGGTGTTTTTTTCTTTTGCTTTTTAGTTGGTTATAGTATGGTA
>JBEAPG010000092.1:0-6690 GCA_041164545.1 Bacteroidota bacterium | reverse complement strand
TGATTCTGGCAATGACCGTAGTTTTTGGTATTCGTTACTTGGCTGTTAAGTATAAGTGGACGCTTAAGCTCGATAGCCGATAATGCGGGTTTAAGCTTCTTGTTCTACTGTTCGTTTGGACTTGCGATAGGTAAACGAGTTAAAGATGTTTCTGCGTGCAAATCGCTGCATTTTGTCGGCATTTACAAGTTTCATATACAGGTTTCTATTCACCCCAAAATACTCATAGGTTGAGCCATCAGTAAATGTAATTTCTAGTAACATGCTTTTGTGTTGCATATCATCTATAAATGCGTTTTCGATGGTATTTGTGTATTCTTCCAAACCTTTGGCTATGGTTTCGGGAGCTATACTCGTCAAAAACGCATATCCGTCGGTAATTTGGCGGCTCATCATTTCAGCTTCTTCTTTTCTGGTATCATCTGCAGTATGCTTATCAGGATGCCACTCTTTTACAAGATTTCTATAGCTGGTTTTCAGTTCTTGCAGGTCTATTTCACCAGTTATATTAAAGAGCTTCTTGTATTGATTGATTCTTTTCATCGACCCATTTATTTTGCGGGTGCAATGGTAGGTCTTTGGGTATAAAAACAGTTCATAGAATTAAGATATTTCGACCTACAATATTGGCTAGAGCTAAAGAGTTTTATACTTGCAACGTAACAACAATGAAAAAACTGCTCGTTTTCTCTCTTTTTATGAGCTTCTTTTTGCAAGGATATAGCCAAATAAAGCAATTTAGTACGCGTGTTTACTTCGAAACGGCAAGTTCTAAACTAGATTCTAATTCCATATTAAAACTGGGCCAGGTGGTAGATAGCTTAAAGACTTACGAAAGCTATCGGATTTACTTACGAGGAAACACAGATAGCATTGGCGATAGCGCTTACAATCATACTCTGTCTGAAAATAGATTGCGCATTGTTCAATATTATCTAGTTGATCACGGAATTGCGGATTCTATATTTAAAGCTGAAGCACTTGGCGAGGAAAAACCAATTGCCGACAATGAAACGGAAGAAGGAAAGCAACGCAATAGAAGGGTAGATATAATGGTAAAATACAAGGAAAAAGTGGCGATAGATAGCAATGATTTGCTGCCTTCTATTTGGGAATTGTATAAAAAAACGGAGCGAAAACCGCAGGAGTTTTGTATTGATAATTCTCGCGACACATTTGTGCGATGCGAGCAAGGAACTTTAATTAAAATAAAAGCAAACACCTTCAGGCAGAGTAGAAAATGCAAGGAAGAGTGTGTCACTTTTGAGGTAAGCGAAGATTTTCTTCAATCTGACATGATTTTGGACAATCTGGCCACTACATCCAATGGTAGAATGATAGAAACCCAAGGCATGGTGTATTTAAATGCAAAAGATTGCAAGGGAAACGACCTGAAAATAACCCGAGGTAGCGATTTATTAATTTTTCAACCCACAGATACGATAATAGATAACGCTAAAATATTTACGGGAAACAGAACGGGCCACGATAGCGATATGAATTGGACGGTGAACAATACATCTGTATTAAGCGGTTTTACTATGGAAACAGTGCAAACGTGCAATTATTGGATTTGCGGGGGCGTGCGAAGAGGAGGCTGCGACTGTCCTTTCTTTATGTGTAGAATCAGGAATTTGGATGATGTAGTTTGGGGAGTTTTTGTACCATGTAGTCGATATGATAATCGGATGTTTAGGAAAGAAATTCGAGTTTGTAGGGTAAATAATAGGCTGGCATATGCAAGAAGTAGAGAGAACAAGAAATGGGAAGCTCGATTAGAAAAAAAGCTAGAAAGAAAAGAAAACAGAAGACAAAAATTAATTGATAAATACGCTGAACGTTGTGGATTACTTCCTTCGGGATTTCAATTAGCAGATATTCCTAATCCTTGCAAACGCTTGTACGAGCTATTTGAGCAATATGGAGTAGACAATTACAAGGATCTTTTTTACCAGCTGAACAAAGAGCAAATGGATAAATTTGGGGTGGATAATATGCAAGATTTGCAAGATTCTTTGGCAACTGCTACCCGTAGAGGAATAGAAGAAAACTACAAAAGCAAGAATTTAGCTTTTGATGATATAAAGTACTACGTGTATAATACCACTCGCTTTGGTTGGGGTAATGTAGACGTGTTTGCCGATGTAAAACCAAAAGATATGGTTACAATGAGCGTAAACATAAATGCCTATAAAAACACGGATTGTAAGCTGGTTTTTAGAGACAGACGTTTTGTAATACCAGCTGAGACAGAAGCGGGTATATATCAATTTAAAAATATGCCCAAAGGGGAGCGAGTTTGGATTGTAACACTTATGTATGCCAATGGCCAACCCTTTCTTTCTATGGAAGAAACAGTAATAGATGATGGTGTGCACTCGGTTAATTATGAGTCGCTTACGTTGGAAGAGTTAAAAGAAAAGTTAAAGTTGTTGGATATGCCGTAAATTATGAGAATTACATCTTTTTTTCTTGTGTTACTAGGGTTGGTTTTTACAATACGTGGCCAAACTACACGTATAAACCAACATACTTATTTGTATAGTGGTCCATCTGAAAAAAGTAAGGTTTTAGGAGAATTTGCTTACGCCGCCCACGTTCAAATTATCTCCCAAAACAATACTTTTCATTTTGTACAAACAGAAACTGGAATGCGTGGATACGTAATGACAAAATGCCTTGCTTTAAAAAATTCAGGTACCGGAGTGAGTGATAATTTCCGTGGAGAGTTTGATAACAAGAATCGCTATGTATTAGTTGCAGGATTGCGAGCCCGAGCAGAACCCCGAGCAGACAGCAAAGTGGTTAAACAACTAAAAATGAATGAATATTGTATGATTGATTTTTTGCCTTACGACCCTGAAGCATGGGTAAAAGTTGGCTATTCCTATAACTACGAGTTGGAAACATCTATACCCTATTTCATTCAGCGAAAATATATTGGACCAAAAGCAGATTTAGCGAACTATATTGGTTTATATAAAGTAGATAATCAGGCGGAATTTAAGGCGAAGAAAATGCGAATGGAACGCATTTTAGAAATGAGTTATTGGGAAAATGATAGTTTGAGATACGCTGCCATTTCAATGTTTCGAGATTTTGTGCTGCAAAATAATTTAGATGTATGGCTTGATGATATAAAATTCGAAATTTTTGCTATTGAAGCAAAAGGCTCGGATAAATCATCCAAAGATTACCCTGATTTTGAGAATTGGGAAGAGGAAGATTTTGAGCGATTTTATGATAAGTATCGGTGGCATTATTTTCTAAATGGAGACACATTGCGTTACAAAACCAAACGAGACATTGAGAAGATAAAGTATACCAAATCATCCGAAATGCCGAAAGATTTGAGCGAATGTGGGTGGGGTTTTGAAACTGCCTATTACTTGGATGGAGCTATTATAATTGATGAAGGAATGGAGGCTTACAATGGCGGATTAGAGCATTTTACGTTATTTGAAATAGATTTCAGCAATCCTTCTATTAGTGTAAAACTAGCCGATTTTGAATTAAATAGTGAAACAGATGAGCGAGATTTTATAAAGGCATTGCATCCCTATTTAAGTTGGGATTTGAGAGATGGAATGCACATATATTATCTTAACATTTGGGATGAAAACATTGTAATAGAGTTTAGAGAGGGCAGGCCTGTTTTGTGGGAAGTGAGTTTTCAGTGTTAGGCTTTGTTTCTAGCGGAAGAGGAAAATAGGTAATTTCAAATTCCCAGGTTTGAACCTAATTCTGGGCCTGAACTTCAGACTCGAGATTATAATATTTTCGTACTCCTTTCTTCCCACTTTCAATTAGTGCATTCTTTTCTTCTTCACTTAGTTTTCGCACCTTTGGGCTCATATCCAGATTGCTGATTAAAATGGTTTGTTCAAAATGAGCCTCAGTCAATTTTTCACGGTTTATAGTTTCAGAAGTAAGCGTATAAAAGGAAGCCATAAATGACTTATAGCCTGCAATATCATACGGTGCAATTTCTACTATGTCGGTGCTTAGTTGGTCTGGTCTTTCCAGTTTCAACCCTAGTGTTAGTGGATTTGCCTTATAACAAATCATGCCATTGCTATCCATACATTCCTGGTCAAAAACATAAAAAGGGTAATTAGCCAGTACACCGCCATCTACCATTATCTCGCAATTGGTACAGTTTTTACTATCGGTTAAACTTCCATCTTTATTCACAAAAATAGCTTCGAAGTAAAAAGGTACTGTAAGCGACACCCGCATAGCATCTACTATTCGCATTTCAGGATAAGTTTGGTGTGAAAACACAATGGTTTTTTGGCTATTTAAACTTGTGCCAGTTATGTAAAGATCTTTATACCTGCTATTTGCGAGTTTTAACTCGTGTAGGTCTGCAAAGGTTAAATTTGGGTCTAATCCCTTTTGCGTCAGCAAATTTTCGAAGGTTTGCTCGATACGTTTGGTACTGTAATAGCCATAGTTATGCTTCATTCTTCGCACACCACCAATAAACGGAAAACCCACTTGGTTAAACTTTTCAAAGGCAGTGTTTCCAATTAAAGTTTGTATTTCTACGGGATTATAACCTATGGCATACAATAGTCCATTCATGGCACCGCTGCTGGTTCCTGCAATATTTTTAATAGAATCTAATTGGTGCAAACTATCCAGCACCTCTAAAGCACCAGAATGCGCTATGCCGCGAATTCCACCACCTTCCAATACTAAATATTTAGGTAGCTGGGCAAAGCTTGCAGAACTAACCAAAAGGAAAACAAGGGCAAGTATTTTCATTTTATAATAGTATACGTATGAATATGGAATAAGTTGCATAGTAAAGGTATAAAATTGATTAGAAAAAGAAACTTTGGAATGACGCAATACTGCGTCTAGCGGAAATAATGATTCTTCGCTCTTAATCAAAGCAAGCCTCATCGAATTAAATGTCATCCATAACCGTTCTTAAAACATACCCGTTTCAACGATTTCATTTTTATGCAATATGAAAATAAAATCTATGCATATTGAAAATAAATCTTATGCAAATTGAAAATAAATGTATATTTTTGACTAATTATTAGCGTATTGTGATTTCGAACAGAAGCATAAAAAAGTGGGTAGATATTTACAAAGAAAAATACCCAATTTTGGTAATTACGGGGCCAAGGCAATCGGGTAAAACCACTTTCTTAAAAACGGAGTTTTCGGATTACAGATATGTTTCGTTGGAAAATCCGGATATACGCGAATTTGCAGAAAATGATACACGAGGCTTTTTGGTTGAGTATAACGATAAAGTTATTTTTGATGAGGTACAGCAAGTGCCTAAATTGTTTTCGTACCTGCAAGGCATTGTAGATGAAAACAAGGTAATGGGCCAGTTTATCTTGTCAGGTTCTCAAAACTTTAACCTGATGGCAAGCATTAGCCAAAGTTTGGCAGGAAGAGTGGCTATTTTCAGGCTTTTTCCATTTGATTTATCCGAAATGAAAGGTGCTGGTTGGTTGAGTGATTCGTTGCCAACCGTGCTTTCAAAAGGCTTTTATCCTGCGGTGTTTGATCGAGAAATAGATCCATTGAAATACTACCGCGATTACATCGATACGTATGTGAAGCGAGATATTAGTCAGTTGGTAAATGTGCAAGACACACAAACGTTTAAAAAGTTTATAAACCTGTGTGCCGAGCGGGCTGCACAGCAACTCAACTTCACTAACTTGGCTCGTGATGCTGGAGTTAGCCATACCACAGCACGAAATTGGCTCTCGCATTTAGATACCAGTTACATTACTTTTTCGCTACATCCTTATTATAAAAAATATGGTAAACGGTTGGTTAAAAGTCCGAAGCTATATTTTTATGATACAGGTTTGCTTTGTAGGTTACTCAATATAAAATTAGAGGAACTCAATCCTCTTCATCCACACTGGGGAGCATTATTCGAAAATTTGGTGGTAAGCGAATTGCATAAACAAGCGGCTCACCGGCTTTTGGACCGGGATTTTTACTATTGGCGAGACTCCAATGGAAACGAGGTGGACCTTTTATTCAACGAAAATCTTGCACTAAATCTCGTTGAAATAAAGGCAAGCATTACCATACTAGGAAGTATGTTTAAAGGCTTGGATTATTTGGCGAATCTGGCAACAAAAGAAACAGTTAGTAGAACACTTATTTACGGAGGAATGCAAAATCAAAACCGAACGGATTACAACATAGTTTCGTGGTATAATCTGTAATTAAATGCTTATGCAATCTGAAAATAAAATTTATGCAGATTGAAAATAAATCTTATGCAAATTGAAAATAATTTTACCCAAAGTTCAGATAATAAGCAATATAAAAGCTATGTTTGAATTAGATAAATACACGGCTTTTTATGCAATTCCAGCTCCTTTACTTTCCAGTCTTTTACTTTTTTTGAGCGGATGATTTCCTTTCCTTCTTTCTCTATATCAACTGCTACGCAAAGCTTTGTTTCATTTTGCAGATTTTTGATTAAAAACTCCAAAAACTGATTGTTGCGATAAGGTGCTTCCATAAAAATCTGGGTCACTTTTCTTGAGCGATTTTCCAGCTCTTTTAGCCTTTGTACTCGTTCTCGAGCATCGATGGGTAAGTAACCACTAAACTCAAAATGTTGCCCGTCAAAGCCGCTTGCCATTAAGGCCAGAAATATAGAAGAACTTCCAGCCAGTGGAACCACTTTCACCC
>JBEAPG010000091.1:0-6705 GCA_041164545.1 Bacteroidota bacterium | reverse complement strand
ACTGAAAGTATGATTACAGTTTCGCAAGCTCTTGAAGTTATTGATAAACATTGTATTGCAGGAAAAAGTGAGACAAAGCATGTTTTTAAAACACTTGGCTTGGTGCTTGCGGAAGATGTTTATTCACCAATGAATATGCCGCCATTTAGACAATCGGCAATGGATGGATATGCTATAATTTATAGCAACCAGAAAGTGCTAAAGGTAATAGACGAAATACAAGCTGGGGCGGCAAAAAAGGTACTTTTAACAGAAGGAGAAGCTGCTCGCATTTTCACAGGAGCTAAAATGCCAGAAAATGCGGATACTGTTGTTATTCAAGAAGATGTTATACGCCAAAATGATGAGATAATAATTCAGAATATTCCAAAACCGAGTGCAAACGTGCGCCCAATAGGAGAACAAATAAAATCAGGTGAAATTGCGCTTCAAAAAGGAACAATACTAAACGAGGCGTCCATTGGATTTTTAGCAGGCTTGGGAATTGAAAAAGTAAACGTATACAAAACTCCTAAAGTCAGAATTTTAGTCACGGGGAACGAGCTACAGCAATTGGGCAAAAAGTTGGTTGAAGGCCAAATTTATGAGAGTAATTCAGTAACACTAAAAATAGCGCTAAAACGATTTGGAATAAAGAAAATAAAGATTTCTAGGGTTGAAGATACGCTGTCTTCAACAACCAAAGCAATTTCAGCTTGCTTAAAAAAAGCGGACATAGTGCTCATTTCTGGAGGCATTTCGGTAGGTGATTATGATTTTGTAAAAGAGGCATTACATCAAAATGGCGTTGAAGAAATCTTTTATAAGGTCAATCAAAAACCCGGAAAACCACTGTGGTTTGGCAAGAAAAAAAGCAAGTTTGTATTTGCGTTACCAGGAAATCCAGCTTCAAGCCTTACTTGTTTCTATATTTATGTTTTACCATTGCTTAAAGCCCAAATGGGTTTTGAAAAATTCCATTTACCGCGTGCCACCGCATGCGCATCTTCAGATATAAATAACAGCACGGGTAAAACCTTGTTTTTAAAAGGAAATGTAAGCGACAGTAAAGCTGAAGCACTTACAGGTCAAGCGTCATCTATGCTTCGCTCTTTTGCCGAAAGTAATGCACTATTAATGGTGCCGAAGGAAAAGGAAATAATTAAAAAAGGAGAGGAGATTAAATATCTTAAATTGTAATAAATGGATGTTTTGCACTCCGAAATATTTATTCCATTTGCGGCAATTTTAGCACTTGTTGCTTTTTTATATGCTAGTGTTGGTCATGGAGGTGCGAGCGGCTATCTCGCTTTGATGGCATTGTTTTCTTTTCCTGTTGGGGTAATGAAACCAACCGCCTTATTGCTAAACATTTTTGTATCAGGAATTTCCTTTTGGTTTTTTAGAAAGAATAACCATTTCAGTTGGAAACTATTTTATCCTTTTGCCATTACTTCCATTCCAATGGCGTTTTTAGGCGGTTATATTTCGATAGATGCGACGCTTTATAAGCAAATCTTGGGTGTATTCCTTATTATCGCTATTTTGCGTATGCTAAATGTATTTGGCACTAAACAAGAAAAACAAAATGCACCGAACTTATTTGGATCTCTTTTAATCGGTTCTTCAATTGGTCTTTTATCAGGAATGATTGGGATTGGAGGCGGAATTATTTTAAGTCCTATTATAGTGCTGCTAGGATGGGGCAATATGAAACAAGCAGCGGCAGTATCTGCACTTTTTATTTTTGTCAATTCAATCTCTGGTATTATTGGTTTTGTATCTAATGTAGGAAGTATATCCGCTGAAGCTTGGTATTTTATACCCGTAGTTTTAGTTGGCGGAAGTTTGGGTGCTTTGTATGGTAGCCAAAAATTTAATATGGCAACGCTTAGATATGTGTTAGCCGGAGTGCTTACAATTGCAGCAATCAAGCTATTTTTGATATAATAATGGGACAGAAAAAGATAAATAGGCGCTAAATGGCAAAAACATCGGACATACTAAGAGATAGTTTTGGTAGAGAACATAATTATTTGCGGATTTCGCTTACCGAAAAGTGTAATCTGCGTTGTACGTATTGTATGCCCGAAAACGGAATTGTTCTTACACCAAAATCTCAGCTTATGACCACAGATGAGGTGATTGAGATAGCGACTTTGTTTGTAAAAAATGGAGTAGATAAAATTAGGCTAACGGGCGGTGAACCCTTGCTAAAAAAGGACTTTTCTGAAATACTTATGGCTTTAAGCAAACTGCCAGTGCACCTCTCCATAACCACGAATGCCATTTTAGTAGACCGATACATCGACACCTTTAAGCAATGCAATCTTAAAAATATTAATGTAAGCTTGGATACGCTAAATCCTGATAAGTTTGATGTTATCACCAAGCGCGATCATTTTGATAAAGCATTTCAAAATTTGAACCTATTGCTAAATTCAGGATTTAATCTGAAACTGAATGTTGTTCTAATGAAGAACTTCAACGAAGATGAGATTATTGACTTTATCGATTTTACGAAAGATAAAAACATAGGAGTTCGCTTTATTGAGTTTATGCCATTTGATGGAAATAGTTGGGATATATCTAAGTTAATAAGCTACAACGAGATATTGGATAAGGTCATTTCACATTTTAGTGAAGGTGAATTAATCACTTTGAAAAACGAAAAAAACTATACCGCCAGAAATTTTAAAATCGAAAATTATAAAGGGAGTTTTGGAATAATTAGTACGGTTACTAACCCATTTTGTGATGGATGTAATCGCATCCGACTTACGGCTAACGGTCGATTAAAAAATTGTCTTTTTTCCAATAACGAAACGGATTTACTCACCGCATATAGAGCAGGCGAGCAAATTGAGCATCTCATACAAAATGCAATCCAATCAAAAAAAGCGGTGCGAGCGGGCATGACCAAATCGGAGGACTTTGGCAATACAACAAACCACGATAACAGAAGCATGATTGCTATCGGTGGCTAAGCTTATTTGTCGACGCTTATACCGTTGATACGGTTTTTTTAACTAGGCTACTACGGCCACAAAATTCAGAAACTCCTGTATTACTTTTAAGCAAGCCGAGCTGTCTTCAAGCATAGATAAATGAGCTACTTCCTTTATCTCAGATATTTGAGCGAGGTTGCAACTAGCTGCTTCATATGGTGTATCAAAAATGCCGTAGTGATTGTCTTTTTCCCCTTTTAGATAAAGTACAGGTTGTTCCCACGTGCTTACAGTTTCCATTCTGTCTTCTCTACTCATCATTGCCGTGTGACCATCAATTATGCTTTGGTTTGGTGTATTTGTAATCATAGCAGCTAAATCACTTTCTAGCCTTGCTAAATGCCTAGCTGCAACTAACTCAGTTATGAAAATAGGAAAGAAGGCCTTACTGCCGTTTTTAGATATAAAATCAATAGTCTTTGCTCTTTTTTCTTTTTTAAGTTCAGAATCGGCTAGAGCAGTGGAATGAACGAAAGCCGCAGCCCGCAGCTCACTCCCAAACTGATGTATGTATTCTGCTACTAAATAACCGCCCATTGAGTGTCCGAAAAGAACACAGTTAAGTGCATTTTCCTGTCTTATTATTTCACTTACAGCTTGCGCTACCTCTGGTAAACTTTTAAAGCGCAACGCATTGCTTTTACCAAAACCGGGTAGATCTATTGCTATACACGTGTAGTTTTTGCTTAGTTCATCTATTAATAGCTTCCATATACGCTGGTCTTCACAAAAGCCGTGTAAAAAACAAAGGTGGGGCCCTTGCCCCACCTTTGTATAGTAAATATTATTTAAACTTTGCTCCAATTGGAAGTTAGTCGTAAAATTTATAGCGTAAATCTTTTACTTCTGCTTTTTCCATTAGGATACGATCAATTTGACCAGCATATTGTTGTCCAACAAGTTCATTCATTTCTTCCTTTTTCTGAACTAAGTTTGGCATATCAAATTGATTTTCACTTTTTGTGTATACTACTGCAACGCCAGTTTTTCCAACAATAACACCTGAGTTTTTACCAACAGGAGTACCAAAGATTGTGCCTACTAATATTGGATCTTGGCCAACATATGGCAAGTTGCCGCTTGCAAAAGATGCTGCAGGGATTTGAGAAACAATTGTTCCTAATTCCTTAGCTAATTTTTCAGGATCTTGCGTTTTTTCAAAAGCAGCCTCAAATTTTTCTTTCAGCATTTCTGCTTTCTTTTCGTTTCTTACCAATGCTTCTACAAGCTCTCTTCCTTCTTCAGCATCCGGTAGACCAGCTTTTCTGATTTTTGTACATCTAGCAACGATATATTTATCATCTATATCCATTATAGTAGATACATCTCCTTCGTCAGTTTTAGAGTCAAATAACCAACGAGCAACAATATTGCCATTATTGATACCAGATACTCTTCTGTCTTTTTCATTGATTTTAGAAGCAACACGTTTGGTTATACCCATACTTTCTGCTACTTCCTCAAAACTTTTCTCGCCTCCTTGTTTTGATATAAACTCACCTGCTTGTCTGTAATACTCGCCATCCGTCTCTGTGCTAGGGTAAAGTGATTGGGCTAAAACTGCCACTTGTACTGTTTTTCTGCTAGGTGCAGAAGTAGCTTTTCCTATGTGTATGCCTCTTTCTGATTGTACGATAAATAGATTATTTAAACCCGCTGTTTGTAATCTGTCAACTAGTTTCTTTGGATACGCATAGCTCTCTCCACGAATGTATCCTAAATCTCCTCCAGTACTTTTACTTGCATCGTAGTTTCTAGATGAGGCTTCAGCTTCAAAAGTAGTTGCTCCACTTCTTATTTTAGCTAACACTTCTTGAGCTTCTTTTAATGCGTTTGCTGTGTCTGCATCGGTATTTCCTCGAATGCTGAAGAATATATGACTTCCTCTGATAGATGTAATAGAGTCTTGACCAACGCCTGTTACTTTGTATAAACTATATGTTCCTGCAGATTCGAAAGGTCCAATTACTACTCCTTTTTCAGCATTGAATATTCTGTCTTCAACGCTCGGATCGAATGAACCGCGCACTTGGAATGCAGTATCAAATGGAACTTCGCTATTCATTACGCTCACAAACGTAGAATCGTCCGTTGCATTCCGAAATTTCTCAATGTTTTGTCCAATGGCTTGCTCTATTCTAAATGAATCTTCTTTAGATGGAACAACGGCTAACGAGATAAATTCTATATCTCTGCTTGCTTCTTGCTCATATTGACTCTTATGGGCTTTTAGATATTTTGCTATTTCTGAGTCTGATACGGTAATCGTTGAATCTGCAATAGTAGAAAATGCAACACTTACCAGGTCCGCATTCATTGTTTGCTCCTGATCTCTTACTGCCAATCGAGTTTCCAAATCAGTTGTGTAAAAACTGCTTTTTATAAGGTTGTTGTACTTTTCGGTTATCAAACCTTTAGTAAATTGTTTTTGGAACTCTTCCCAACTCTCACGTGCTTGAGGATTTGCAACAATGTCTTCCTTCAAAAATTGAATTAATCGGGTTTTATTAAACTGACCTGTTTGCGGATCTTTAAATGCTGATTGAATTTGAGGATGTGTATTGTTTCCAATAGTTAAGTCTTCTAACTCTCCTGCACCAATGTCAAGTCCTAATTTTTCGTATTCTTTTGATTGTACTTTCTCTTGTACTAGGATATCCCACGCTTGCTGTCTGTATTGTTGTACAACCATTTCATCCATTTGCAAGCCAGGATTGTTTTGCAAAACTTGTGTTTTTAGTGTTTCGTACTTGTTGTTGTATTCATCATACGAAATGCCTTGTCCAGCAATCTCTCCAACATTGTTTGCACTACCTCCACCAAAAATACTGCTACCTGAACTGATTAAATCGGTAAGTACGAATGCAAGCATCGCAACTCCAATGATTAAAAGTAAGCAACCGGTTTGATTTTGAATTTTCTGTAATAAACTTGGTTCTTCTTTGTTGTATTTATCTGACATTTTAGTCCTTTTAAAAAATAGTCTGCAAATTAAGTTTTTTATAACCTAAATATCAAAGTAAATGTGGGCAAGAAAAATTGCGTAAATATAGTTCCTAGATATCAACGAAATACTCGCGTAAATATCAATAAATCAGAATGTTAATCTATTTCGTTTTATATAAAAACGTTTCGCCAGTATCTAGATTTTTTAATTTGTATTTCAGTTTCCTCACATTTGAGGTGCCAAAAGATGCAATTTCATCGTCTATATCTACGTCATTAGTTGCATTGCGGTGCTTGAATTTGTAAGCTTGATGCTTAAAGAAATAGCCCGTGCTTATCTTACCTTTTATGGAATAGGGATGCTGCACATTTACAAAAATTTTGGTACTCCCGTTTATGGTAATAGCATTTACGGCACATTCTGTTTTTTTGGTTTCAGGTACAAACTGATCTGGCTGAAATGTAGCCACTTCTAAGTTGCTTTCGTTTCCAAGTAAATAGACTGGATATACCACCGCCACAGTTCTATTTTGAATGTCTACATCCAAGTAATCACCCCAAAAAAAGCTGGTACCCGACATTGGGATGCTTTTCGGAGTAATGCGATATTCTTTTACTCCCGATTGTTTGGAATAAGACGATACATAGATATCATAAAATAAGTTTTGAGGTGAGTGCCGTTGATCCAAATAGACCACATATACTTCATCTTTTTCTTGGTCTATAGCCATATTTGGAAAGTAGTGATGACTGCTGGTAGAATCCAAATTAA
>JBEAPG010000090.1:0-6736 GCA_041164545.1 Bacteroidota bacterium | reverse complement strand
AACTTATTATTTTCTTTTTGCATAATACCATTGCATTGTGAACCAATTAACTGCGAATTTTTCACTTAAAAATTACAATACCTTTGGAATTGATGTAAAGGCTAGTAAGGCCATAAAAATTACTGCACGGGAGCAACTTTCAAGTATCGAAAACTTGGAGAACTGCTTAATATTGGGTGGAGGCAGTAATGTTCTATTTACTCAAGATGTCAATACTACCGTAGTAATCAATTGTACACGTGGAATCGATGTGGTTACAGAAACAGAATCATTTGTAGATTTGGAAATAGCATCGGGTGAAAACTGGCATGAATTGGTACTGCATTGCGTGGCAAATAATTGGGGTGGTATAGAGAACATGAGCCTTATTCCAGGTTCTGTTGGAGCTGCACCTATGCAAAATATAGGAGCATATGGTGTAGAAATAAAAGACGTACTTATTTATGTAAAGGCAATTGATTTACATTCATTGGCAGAAGTGAAATTTACCAACGATGCTTGTCAATTTGGATACAGGGAGAGTATTTTCAAAAAAGAATTAAAAGGGAAGTATTTTATATCTGCTGTGGGGCTGCGTCTTACCAAAAAAGACCACAAGCTAAACACATCCTATGGTGCGATAAGCGAGGTTTTAAATGCCAAGAATATAAGCTCACCTTCTATCGCAGACGTGAGTAAAGTGGTGATTGAAATTAGACAAAGTAAACTTCCAGATCCCAAACTGCTAGGTAACGCTGGGAGTTTTTTCAAAAACCCAGTGATATCGTTAGACCATTTCAATAGTTTAAAATTAAAATTTGAAAACATAAAGAGTTATCCTGTGGATGGTGATAACGTAAAAGTACCAGCAGGATGGCTAATTGAAAGCTTGGGATGGAAAGGCAAAAAAGTTGGACACACTGGCAGCCACAAAGATCAAGCGCTGGTTTTAGTAAATTATGGTGGTGCAGTAGGGCAAGAAGTAAAAGAACTTAGCGAGGCTATTAAAAAATCTGTTTGGGACACCTATCAGATTAAGCTTGAAACTGAAGTAAATATCTACTAAAAATCGGAAATCAAAATCTCAAACAATGTATTACATTATTCTGTTTATCAGAGCAATGAAGCACTTTGGCATCGCTTTTATACTTGCAGCAACTGCATTTGTGATATACGCTCTAAGAGCACCTCGATTTGTAGACAAGGACGCATTTTACAAAACCAAGAATGATTGGCATCAAACGGACAATGTTTTATTCTTAAAAACAGTTGAAAAGCACCTCACATTCAAGCACAAAGCCATTGCATACGCTGCTACATTTTATGTTGCAGGATTAGTTTTATTATATCTTCAGAAAAACATTAGAACATTAAAAAGCGCAGCGAACCCAAGAAAAGTATTGGTGATAGGAATTATTGCAATTGTATCGGGATTTGTCGCTTTTATTCTGTCAAACTTATGGCTGGAATACAATGAATTACTTCCACCTAACCAAACTACACAAACAGTTTTCAGGAATGAACTAGCACCACTAAGCACATTTTACATACTTTGGTTTGGTATACATGTCCCCGCTTTGCTCGACGATTACAATACTAATTTTCCTTTCCTAAAATTAGGGCTTAGTTACATCAACGTCCTTTACTTTTCAACCACCATAATGGCGGCAGGATTTATGTTTGTGTGTATAGCAGGCGGGCAATTCTTCTATTTTCTGTCATCTCTTATTTGGGTTTATTTTCATCTTCTTGTATTAAGTGGAAAACGAAGCAGCATTCCTATGAAAATCTAGGCTGTTTATTCACATTTAATCTATCCAATTTGTTGCCTTAAAATTTCCGAAACTCGAGTTGTACATTTCTAAAAGCAAAAGATAAAATCTATGCACATACCATCTTTTGATAGGTAGCATCACAAAGAATCAACTTGTCTTTACAAAAAAACAAGTCAACACTTCTACGCTGTATTTAGAGCTCTGTTCTTCACCGATAAACTTATTTTAACTACGACCAACAATCCGTAGTTAATGTCCTGTATTACAATTATTTAGCCAAGTATACAACCAATCCATCAAAGGCAAGATTCATTCCTTTTGGCAATTCTGCATCTACCTCCTTATGAAAACCTATTTGATGACTCATATGTGTAAAATATGTTTGCTCTACTTCCAATTCGAGTGCTAAATCAATTGCTTCTTGAAGGCTAAAATGTGAAATATGTTGTGTTTTTCGCAATGCATTTAGCACTAAAACTTTACTACCCTTTATCTTTTCTTTTTCCTCTTCAGATATATAATTCGCATCGGTGATATACGTAAAATCTCCGAAACGAAAACCAAAAACCGGAAGTTTATGGTGCTTGAGCAAAATGGGTTTTACTTCTAATCCTTCAATGTTAAAAGGTTTATTTTCAATGATATGCAATTTCAAATCTGGAACACCAGGATATTTAATCTCTTCAAAGGCATAATAAAAATCTCTTTTCAAAGTGACTTCGACATACTTATCTGCATATACGTCCATTGCCTTTTTTTGAATGAAATTAAAACCTCTTATATCATCGAACCCCGCAGTATGGTCTTTGTGCCCGTGCGTAAAAAGAACTGCATCCATCTTCTTTACCTTGGCGCGTAGCATTTGTTGCCTAAAATCAGGACCTGTATCCACCACCAAACTGACTTCATCTGTTTCTACTAAAACACTACTTCGCAGCCGTTTATCTTTAGAATCTTGGGACATGCAAACCGGGCATTCGCACGCAATAATGGGTACACCTTGCGAGGTGCCTGTGCCTAAAAAGGTGATTTTCACGTAGGGCAAATATAGGAGAGATATTTACTCCCGTTTACTAAAACAACGCTTTCAACTTATTCTTTGTGTCTGCAGTTTGTATCGCCACTTGTTGCCTAATATACGTTGTGGCTTTTTCAGACAAGTACCAACCCAATGGAATAATTTTATCTTCTTCTCTATCTAAGCTTACAAAATAAGCTTCATCACCGCTATATAAATGGCCCATTTTCAAATTGGTCTCATCATAGTAACCACTATTCACCCATACCTTGCTGAAGGTATTTATTGGTGCAAGAATTTCATATAAGCCCGAAACTCTGGTTGTATATTCTTCTTTGGTATTTTTGATAAAAAGAAGTCTAAATTTTACTTTGTATTTTTTCTGTTGCGCATACTCCCGCAAGTATTCATACATTTCCAACATAGCAGTTGCCCCCATATTTTCTATATATCCACCATCTACCAAATTGCCCCACTTTTCATCTTTACCATTATAAACCAAAGCTGGAGGTGTAATAAATGGAAAGCGTGAACAAACCGATAAAGCCGTACTTAAGGGAACATCGGCTTTAGTTACATCGAAAAAATCTTCGGTCATTGAAAAATGATTTCGCTCTATTTTAACATTGCTAACCAACGTCCTAAATCCGTTTTCTACCCGTGTAGAATTGAAAAGATAGACACAGGAATCTTCATTGTATTTTGCCAAAAATCCATCTTGAAACAAAGATTTTTTGTGAATAATACCCGCATACTCCCACGAGTGCTCCAGTGCGCGAGCTCTATCTGCCTTGGCAATGGGAAAAGGAATAAATTTTTGAAACAAATCAGGAAATACTAAACCTGCAGAAACAGGAGCAAAAAAGTCTTTGCTTAGAATTTGATGTGCATTTTGAGACAGCTCTATTTCGTTGCTTTTTACCAACTCCTTATAAGTAGAAATACCCAAACAACCTCCAGACACTCCACTAAAAGCATAAATGTGTGCATCAAATTGCGGAATAGAATTTTGTAACTCACTGAGCACCTGTGCAGTCCAATAGGAAGACCGAACACCACCACCTTGCCCTGCTACCAGAATAATGGGTACTGTGTCATTGTGATACTTTTTCTTTTGCAAATACCATTTATCAAAATGATTAGCGAGGTTTGGTCTGGCATCTGGACTACCTTTTATTGTCCGAATTTTATGATTATTATTAAAAAAACTAAAGACAACAACCATAACTACAAGCGTAAATGTGAATGGAAATTGAAAATGTTTTTCTGCAAAGTCGAGTAAAGAAGCCACAGCCAACCAAGCGCCTAATGCAAAAATAATTATACCTGAAGCTCCGATAAATTGAGGAAATCGAACAGGTGAAACAATGACTAAAACAAAAAACAGAATGAGAATCGAGATTCTAAAAAACATCCACTTTCGTTGTTTCTGCCAAATAAACTGCGCAGGATAAGCTTCGGTTTTTATGGATATGTAATCGGGCAGTTGCAACCACGCCACTTTAATTTTACTTTTAATAAATACATTTATTGTTTTCCTAAAATAAAAGAAAACGTACATCCAAGCGGCAAGTGAAAAACACACATATACAAGAGGATTGGACCAACCTGTGACGTTAAATATGCCATAACCGAAAATCAGAATTGGAGTTACGCCCAAAATACGAGGTACAAGCACCTCGGCTTGTAGTGCAAATCGCTTATTGAAGCTTATAAAATTAAACGTGGTAAAATGTAATATAGCTCTTGCAGCTCGCCAACTTTGCCAGCCCCACCATAAAGCGGCCAACAAGGCAAACCAGGTATGGTATACCACAAGACCTTCTCCCGTAAAACTAAGCGCTTGCAGAATGTCTTTACCCTGATCCATTACTAGCAATCCAATTACACCTATAAGTTTAAATAATAGTATCAACCAACAGGTTTTCAAGACCATATAGTAATTAAATAGCTGGCGAAGCATTCCGTAAAATTAACGAAATTAAAGAACTATTCTGTATTGCTAAAAAGGTATTTACACAAAAATGAAGCCTAGTAAAACCGTCTAATTTTCTTAGCAAAGTCCGATTTAAACAAATCACGACTTTTGAACGGAGTACTATTTAGAAATAAATTTATACCCGGCAATGCATCTGCTTGTCCTGCTAATGGCTGGGTGTATTTTATTCCAACCAGTGTTTTCTTAAATTTATAACCCACCGTGGCATTTAGATTTGTTATCTCATCTTGAAGTAAATATGATGCAGAAAAGAGCAGCTTTTCTGTAGCCACATCTGCAGATGCCTTGGTATACATATTATCGGAATTTAGCACAGCGACTACTGAAGGAAAAACGGTAAGCTTATCTCCTATTCCAAAAAAACCACCAATTATAAAATTGGTAGTAAAAGGCACTTTTCTGATGTCTACTTTACTAAGAGAAACGTCTTGGCCTATAAAATTATCTACACTTACTCCGGCCATCAAGAAACGATAAGTGACACTACCACCGAGTTTTATATCAAAATAATCTACGTTCGTATTTACATCTTGCAAGGTAGGTACGGTTTGTACTTCGCCATTCAAATCTGTAAATCTGTACCGATTTGTGGCTGTATCATAATCAGCTTTAAGAAAGTTTTTTTGAAACAAATTTACAGTTGCGCCATAGCGGTATTGCAGTTTTTTATCCTTTTTGTTGGTTCGGGCATAAGTAAGATTTACAATGTTATTATTCACATTATCATTAAACAAACGTTCATACCCCACCATATAGTTACCTAGCTTAAAAGGAAGTTTACCTTCTGCTCCTATTTGATAGCTGTTATTTATGTTAGCATCTGTAAGTATACGCACCAAGTCTTCTTGCACTCCGGCTAAGGATGGATTTACCTTACCGGGTTGTCGTATATCTTTTCCATTTATAAATTCTAAATTTTGAGCCTGTGCAACTAAAAATAAACACACAGATAAACAGGTAAAAATGATTTTATTCATAGAAACAAAATTACTAATACTTAAGTTAGGAATGCGGTACATCTATTTCGCATTTCAATCCAAACTAGGAAACTGAAATGACCTACCTTTGCAACCGTGTTAGAAAAGCAGCTCATACACCCCATTTTTAGAATAGTAGCAGAAGAATCAGCCAAACTCGGGTTCGAGACTTATGTGGTAGGTGGGTATGTGCGCGATTTGTTTCTAAAACGAGCATCAAAAGATGTAGACTTTGTTACTGTAGGTAGCGGCATTGCATTAGCCAATGCGGTATCTGAAAGGCTTCCCAATTCTTTTATTAGCGTTTTTAAGAATTTTGGAACTGCACAAATAAAAACCGATGATTGGGAATTTGAATTCGTAGGAGCACGAAGAGAATCATACGACAGAAATAGCCGCAAACCCAAGGTAGAAGATGGCAGCTTCTTAGATGACATAAACCGGCGTGATTTTACCATAAATACTTTAGCACTTTCGCTACAGAAAGAAAATTTTGGCCAGTTGGTTGATACTTTTGATGGGCTAACGGATTTGCAAAATGGTATAATTAAAACGCCACTCGACCCTAAAGTTACGTTTAGCGATGACCCACTTCGAATGATGCGGGCTATTCGCTTTGCCAATCAACTCAACTTTAGAATAGAGGATTCCACTTTTGAAGCGCTAAAGACTGAAGCAAAACGCATAAACATTATTTCGCAAGAGCGTATAACCGATGAGTTGAATAAAATAATCGCAACTCCTAAGCCTAGCATTGGATTTAAGCTTTTGTTTGACACCAAGCTACTTCACGAATTTTTTCCTGAACTGGTACTACTACAAGGTGTGGAAATAAGAGAAGGTAAAGGACATAAAGATAATTTTTATCATACCCTGCAAGTGCTTGACCAAACCTGCGACAAAACTGACGATATCTGGGTACGATGGGCAGCCATATTGCACGATATAGCCAAACCACCCACCAAACGTTTTGTTCCCGGAGAAGGTT
>JBEAPG010000089.1:0-6740 GCA_041164545.1 Bacteroidota bacterium | reverse complement strand
GTCGTGAACATTATCTGCAGTAAAAGTGACTGTTTTCAGTTCCTTTGAACTGGCAGGTACAGAATCGCCTGTACCTTCTAATCCATCTGCTTTATATTCATCAGGGTTAGAACATTCGCCAGTAGCAGCTATAACATAGTTTTCTGGAAGCGTGATGCTTACCTTGAAACTGCCGAATTCAGAATAAAACTCGCCCAGGTTTAAATACGGCATTTCATTCCACCCATTTACGTCGTAAACCGCTGGTTTAGGATACCATTGGGTTATAAAATAATCTTGGTTTTCGTGGCCAAGTCTTGAAAAAACTTTGGGTATTTTAACATTAAACGGAGTGCTTATCTCTATTTTTTCGCCGCTTTTAAGTGGTTTGTCCAGTACTACTTTTACTATGTCTATATGATTAGTTTCTTCTGTTTTTAATGAAGTATTGCCTGTCGTAAAATTAAGATTATCGATATATCCTTTTTCTTCTGACGAACTGTAGTAAAAACTTAAATCGTTGTTTTCTTCCATTTGCTTGGCAAAAGCAGTATTTCGGTTTTTGTAAGCATTTGGCCAAAGGTGAAAGTATATGAATGTCAGTTCGTTTGGGCTATTGTTTGTGTAGGTGAGTTTAAGCTTGGCAGCTAGCGTATGATTGGTGTCATTTAACTGTGCATCTATCACGTAATCAACACGTTGTTGCCAATTTGCTTGGTTGGTTTGCTGTGCCTTAGAATGAACAAAGGCCAGTAGCCCAAGTGTTAGAACTATATATTTATGCATTTTGAAGATAATATGTTGGCAAATTAAAGACGTGGTGCAATTATTGCTGCAATTTTCCAAAAAACTATTTAGTAGTTTTGAACATAACTATCAAACTAAACTATGGAAGGAGATGATTTTTTGAATGATGGTATAGAAGAGAAGGCTAGAAATTTTGAGGAGTTGCTGAAAAGCGGTGAAAATTTTTTCTACGATACCGACGATTTAGAAGATATCATTGAATACTACCTCGATTTTGAAGAGGTCAATAAAGCGAGCAAGGCAATTGCCTATGCTATTTCCATTTATCCATTTGAAATCTTTTATCAAATAAAGAGGGCAGAGGTGGCGATGGCTAAGAAAGATATAAAAGGGGCTATTAAAATATTAGATGCAGCTAAAGCTATAGACCCGAATAATGCTGAAATTGCGAAAGTTTTGGGAGATTGCTATAGCATTATATTGCAGCATAAGCGTGCAATCGATTGCTATCTATTTGCGCTAAATCAAGGATATGAAGAGGAAGAAATGCTTTTGCGCTTAGCTCGTATTCACTTTTTAATTAGCAATCCGAAAAAAGCAATGAGCTATCTTAATGCTATTCCAAAGGACTACATTTTTGATGAATTTTCGTTGCAGGAATTTATGAAGTTGTTCTTCGATTTCTCGCAATTTGACAGATGTGTAGAGTTTTTAGAAGGCATTATAGATCAAGATCCATACAACTATTCGGCTTGGTATTTTATGGGAATGACCTATCAGAAACTGGAAGATTATCCCAAGGCTATCAATGCATTTGAATTTTGTATTGCCATAGAAGAAGCAAATACAATGGGCCATTTAGGTAAAGGCAACAGCCTTATGGAAATGGAGTTGTATGAAGAAGCAATTGAATCTTACAAGCTATCTCTTGATAATGATGTGAGTGATGCCGAAGTGCTTTGCAATATTGCGGAGTGTTATGAAAACCTAGAGAATTATAGCTCGGCAAAGTATTTTTACTTAAAGGCAATCAGAACAGATAAGTATTTGTCAGATGCATTTTTTGGATTGGCGGTGGTTTATAAAAAGACGAATAAGCTTAAAGATGCTGAAAAAAATCTACTTAAAGCCATAGATTTAGACAGTTTTGAAAGTGTTTACCACATCGAGCTAGCTGAAATCTATCTTATAAACGAGAATAAGAAACGGTGCATTTATCACTACAGTCAAGCGTATGACATTGATCCTGAAACAACTGAAATAGCTCTAGACTATGCTCATGCATTGGTAGATTTTGACGAAACGCAAGAAGCTATTGTTCTTCTGCAAGAGCATCTGATTAATTTTAAAGAAGATCATCGGATTTTGTATCGAATAGCATCGTATCAATTTATTTTGGGTTTGTTTGAAAGTGGTTATCATTACTTACATGCCGCCTTACAAATGAAGCCTTCGGAGTATTTTTTACTCTATGAATATGCTCCTTTTACAGAGAACCTAGAAAACATCTCAAATATCATAGATTTGTACACGCAAAGAACCAATGATAAATCCTGAATTTAATTTAAAGAATATTCCTACACGCACCACCAAACCTAGAGAAAGCGGTTTAACAATGGTGATGGACAAAGGACTAAGTTTAAGCGAAGCTGAAAGTTTTTTGGAAGGCAATGCTGCTTTTACAGATATTATAAAACTTGGTTTTGGTACCAGTACAGTAACGCCAAAACTTCGCGAAAAAATAAAACTATATCAAGCTGAAGGCATTCCGGTGTATTTCGGAGGTACCTTATTCGAAGCATATGTAATTCGTGGTCAGTTTGATGACTACAAACGATTGCTTGATAAGTTCGGAATTACACATTGCGAGGTTTCGGATGGAAGTATTGAGATATCTGAAGAAGAAAAATGCGGATACATACGTGCTTTGGCTAAAGACTACACCGTGCTAAGCGAAGTAGGAAGTAAGGATGCAGAAAAAATTATACCTCCGTACAAGTGGATTGCGATGATGCAAGCTGAAATAGAGGCTGGAGTTTGGAAAGTAATCGCAGAAGCACGTGAAAGTGGAACTGTAGGTATATTTAGAGGATCTGGCGAAGTACGTTCTGGACTTGTTGAAGAGATTTTAACTAAAATACCTCAAGAAACAATTTTGTGGGAAGCTCCACTCAAAGCGCAGCAAGTGTGGTTTATGACGCTATATGGTCATAACGTAAATCTTGGAAACATTGCACCCAATGAGGTTATACCTTTGGAAACCCTGCGACTAGGTTTACGTGGTGATACCTTTCACCATTGGTTGAATAAGTAGGACGAATAGCGCTAGATTAATCTACCCTAGGTCTTCTTATCAAACTAAATTTGGTAAATAAGGTGGCCATTTTTTCCGGGCTGCCACTGTAGCCGAGTACAATGGAATAAGTTCCGTTTTGTGGTACTCTAAATTGCAGTTGTGTATTGTCTTTAGAAAAAGAATCTACTTGTGCTGCGATGGGCTTGTTTTGTAAATCGAATACTTTAAGAAAAGATACGAAGTCCTTTTCATCGTATACCATAGTGAAAATGTAATCATACCCTTTTTCCCCAGGAAATTCATATTGGTATACACTATTGTTTTGAAGGGTAAGGTCTTGGGAGCGGATAAATTTCCACTCAATATTTGGATTAATTTGAATGACTTGTGCTTGTGATGCAGATATACTCAAAAATGCAACTAAGGCAAGGATAAAAATTCTCATGTTTCTGTATTTCTAACGTCTGATTCGTCTATTTCTTGTTTGTCCGATTTTATTATAGACTTAAGGCGTTGTAACTCACTAAGACATTGCCCAAATTCTTGACAAATATTAAAAATGTTGTACAATTTTTTATTGAAACTCCCCTGCTTTTCCATTACTTATCCTTTAGTGGGGGCTAAGTTACAACTATTTTTTACTATGTCACGAATTTGTCATGATAAATTTTGACAATTGTTTATAAATGTCTTTTAATTCATCATTTTGTAATAATGTAAGATGCTTTTCAATTACTTTTTGATCACCTCGTTTTGCTGGTCCGGTTTGCAAATCCTTTGGTCGTCCTTCTTTTAACCTGATTGCGGTTTCTTGTATAATGGGCAATAGATTAGTAAAGTCTAGGTTGTTTTCTGTAAGATAGGTATCTGCAATGGTGTACATTGCATTGGTAAAGTTGTTCGCAAATACCGCAGCCAAATGATACTTTAAGCGGTTCGGGCTCGATACCTCCCGCACCTTATTTGAAATAGAATCGGCGAGGGTATGAAGCGCTGCTTTAGCATTTCCGCTGCTCCATTCTATAAATAGTGGAACCTCTAATAGGCTAATGGGTTTTTCTGAAGTAAGAGATTGTAGCGTGTAAAAAACACCATAATCGCCAGAATAGGAACTTAGTATTTCCATACCTTCAGCTCCTGAAGTGTGGCATACTATTCCTTTGAGGCCTAATGGGAGATTATTTACAACTTCAGTAATAGATTCATCGTTTACGCAAATAAGTATGAAATCTGAATCGTTGTACAATTCACTTAATTCGCTTCCATAATAAGCCCCGAACTTACTTGCCAAACTTTTGGCTGTTGCCGTGTTTCTGCTTACAATTTGATTGATTGTATGCCCCGCTTGATCGCAGGCAAAGGCTAAATTAGTGGCCATATTACCACTCCCAATCAATGTAATTTTAAACGACACGCTTTAGTTCTAATCTGTTAAACATGGCAATGGCAAAACCAATAATCATTAAAATCGTACCTAGCCAAAGTAAGTTTATATACGGAAAAATTATGCCTTTCATTACTATAAACTGAGGTTGCGGCGTTGTTTCTGCAATTTCTAAAATTGCCTTTGGTTCCCCGCCTTCTGTCGGACGCACTTCGAACCCAAATCGTAAACCGGCTTCGGCCAATTCTCTGCGAATGCTAAAGAAGGTGTTTTCGTTTATGCCAAATATGGGTTCAGAAGTGAGTGTCGTATTTCCCCTTCGTACTTTTAAGATTGCTTTGGCAAGTGTAGTATTTTTTAATCCAATGCTTTCTCCAGAAGCTTGTTCTACCCCCGTAAAGTATACCGTACCGTTTACTGTAACTATACTGTCTCCTTTTTGAACCTCATATTCCTTCACATTTTGCCAGTCAATACTATCCAGTTCCATAGGTTTTGGCAGAGAAGTTATGTGCGTATACACATCATACGTCAGATAATGACGCGTGTCTGGATTTGGCATCAGATTTTCATCTTCTCCAATTTGTGTATTCGGTAAAAGAGTAAATTCTTCTAATCCATCTATAGATTTATAATTTACCTTAAAATAGATATCATCGCCACTTACAGAATCTCCTTGATAGGTAACCATAAATTCTCCTAATCGCGTTGGCTCGCCTTTAAGCAAAAGCATATTTTCTTTTCTGGCTTCTGGGTTAAAATTACCCATTTTACCATCAAAGTCGGCAGTAATGACTTGTTTTTTTGCGCTGCTCACCAATACCCCAAGAAGCATCAGACCAAAACCTATATGAGCTATAGAAGCGCCGGATAACTTGAGATGTGTTTTGACATAGAGTAGTATATAAGCAATATTAGCAACTATAGCATATATAGCAGCCAGCATAAGCACAACCAATAAGGCATTGCTGATTTTAAATAAGAAAATACCACCGATGGTTAAAATGACGGAAATGCCCAAAAGAATTAGCAATTCGCGAACAAGTTTGGCTTTATCTGGTGTGGATTTATATCTGAAATATTGACCTATTGCAGTTAAAATTGCAATGACAATTCCTATGGGCAGTTGCCACTGATTGTAATGCTGAATAACATCGCTTGGAGGAGCAAAGCTAGTGCCGAATACTTTATTGAAAACCGGAAGAGAGGTAGTAAGAGTTACCTGCACAGCAGATAAAACTAAAATAAGCGAACCAATAAACATCCAAAACTCACGACCCCAAATGTTATCTTCGCTGGCATTGTTGCTCAATTGTTTGTTGAGGTTTAGTACAAACCAAGCCAAACCCAGAATTGAAACTACAAGCAAAGGGTAAAAGGATTGCACTTCGTAAAATGGCAGTAACAAGATAAGCGCTGTTACAGGAATAATAAAGTACACACGCAGCTTAACAGGCGTTACCGCAATAATGGGTAGCCAAATAAATACTACAACAAATTGCATTAATTGCCCGGCTAAGCCTAAATCAGTAAAGCTATGTACAGAAGTATCTCCTAAAACTCCGCTTCGGGTAAGAAAAGTGGCGTACAATACAAAAATGTACGAAGCAATGATCAACGTATAAGCTGCAATAGTTGAACTGTTGGTTGTTTTTTTGATTAGCATAAGATGTATGCCAGCTATAAGTAGAAGCCACGGAACCAGCGATGCATTTTCTACCGGATCCCACGCCCAGTATCCGCCAAAGCTAAGTGATTCGTATGCCCAAAAACCGCCCATTACTATGCCCAATCCTAAAATCATACCACCGGCTAGTGCCCAAGGTAACGCAGGTTTTATCCAGCCTCGGTGATCGTTTTGAAACAAAGAAGTTACTGCAAATGCAAATGGAACAATGGTGAGGGCAAATCCTAAAAACAAGGTTGGTGGATGGATAACCATCCAGTAGTTTTGAAGCAATGGATTTAATCCGGTTCCATCTACAATGTTTTGCAAGTAGTCGGGCATTTCAAAAATCGGCGCCTGCATTTTATCGCGAAGCAATTCGAAAGGACTGCTGCCCAAGGTATATGCCGAGCCAAAATCTACACCTAAAAGCATAGCACTAAGTACCATTTGAGATAAAGCGAGAATAGCCAACACCCCTTTTTCCCATTTTTTAGCAGTAAAAATAAGAATGACGCCTAGTAAAGCATTCCAAACAATCCAAAGTAAAAAACTACCTTCTTGCCCTTCCCAAAAGCAAGAAACCATGTAGCGCAATGGAAGCGTTAAACTGCTGTGCTGGTAGGCATAGGCATACTCAAAATAGTGATTTTGAATAATTAGGAACA